>NZ_SJOR01000005.1:0-108834 GCF_012027715.1 Massilimicrobiota sp. SW1139
CGAGGTCGTAAGCACAGATGCAGAAGGACGACTGATCTTATGTGATGCTATCACATATGCACAAAGACTAGGAGCTAGTCACCTTATTGATTTAGGAACTTTGACTGGTCCAGCCTTGGGAGATGTTTATACTGCTGTTTTCGCTAATGATGATGCCTATTATCAAGAATTTGAAGAAGCTATGAAAGCAGCAGATGAAAAAGGATGGCGATTACCATTAGATCAGGAATATTTTGATAAATTAAAATCAAATAGTGCTGATATGACAAATTGTTCAATGACATTTGGTGGTGATGCCAGTGTTGCGGCTAACTTTTTAGAAGCATTTGTTGAAAAAGACATACAATGGATTCATTTGGATATTGCTTCTACTGCGAAAAAACCAAATATTGGAGCAACTGGAGCAATGGTCAGAAGTATCGCAACATTTTTAGGGAAAGAAAAATAGCACAATCAAGTGCTATTTTTTAATCCAATTCAAATTGTCCTGTATATAACTGATAATAACGTCCTTTTTGTGCAATCAATTCATCATGACTACCACGTTCAATAATTTGACCATGATCTAACACCATAATCGCATCTGAATTTCTGACTGTTGATAATCTATGAGCAATCACAAAAACTGTACGATTTTCCATTAAACGATCCATACCTTTTTCAATTAATTTTTCAGTACGGGTATCAATCGAACTTGTTGCTTCATCTAATATCAAAACAGGTGGATCAGCAATTGCTGCTCTGGCAATGGCTAGTAACTGACGCTGTCCTTGTGAAAGATTGGCCCCATCCCCACTCAACATGGTTTCATAACCATTTGGTAAACGTTTGATAAAACTATGGGCATTAGCCAATTTTGCTGCTTCTATCACTTCGTCCATTGTCGCATCCAGTTTTCCATAACGAATATTATCAGCAATCGTTCCAGTAAATAAATGTGTATCTTGTAAAACAATAGAAATCGAATGTCTTAAATCATCTTTTTTAATTAATTTGACATCAATGCCATCATAAGTAATACTACCGCTATGAATATCATAGAAACGATTAATCAGATTTGTAATGGTTGTTTTTCCTGCACCTGTACTTCCAACAAATGCAATTTTTTGTCCCGGTTTCGCAAACAAATTAATATTTTTTAAAATAGGAACATTGTCTTCATAGCCAAACACCACATCATGGAAACGCACATCACCCTTTAATTCGACAAGCTCAATACTTCCATCTGGTCTAGGATGACGCCATGCCCAATATCCTGTATGTTCCTGACATTCACTTAAATGACCATCTTTATGTTTACGCACTCTTGTTAATGTAACTTGACCATCATCAATTTCTGGTTTTTCTGACATCATATCAAATATTCTTTCAGCCCCTGCCATAGCTGCTAAAATGAAATTCAATTGTTGTGTAAATTGATTGACTGGTTGTGCAGTCTGTCTGACAAAAACCAGATAAGAAGACAAACTTCCTAAATCCATAAAACCAGAAATTGTTAAAAATCCTCCTACACAGGCAACAATAGCATAATTCAAATATGAAATACTCACAACAGAAGGAATAGTACGTCCTGAATAGGTCAAAGCATTCGTTGCTGCCAGTTGTAAGATTTCATTACGACGATTAAATTCCTCAATATTATCTTGTTCATGATTAAAAACTTTGACAACTTTGACACCATCAACCATCTCTTCAATAAAACCATTTAAGTCTCCTAAAGCAGCCTGTTGCTTAGAAAAATAATATTTACTGCGTTTTGTCAGATATTGAATCAAAAAATACATAATCAACATACAAGCAAAAACAATCAAAGATAATTGCCAGCTTAATACAAAGATCAGCACTAAGGTTCCGACAATCATAATAAAACTTTGAATCAAATTATCAAAACAGTTATTCAATGCATCCTGAACAGTATCCAAATCATTAGTAAAATGACTCATTATTTCACCATGAGTATGACTATCAAAATAGCGAATTGGTAACTTTTGTGTCTTTTCAAATAAATCCTGTCGCATCTCTTTGACAATCTTTTGAGAAGTATGCACCATCAATTGTTTATATATGGCTGTCGCAGTGGCACCTATCATATAGACAACAATCATAAATATAATAAACGAAACTAATCCCTGATAATCCCCAGGCAATAGATAACGATTAATAATCGTACGAATTTGAAAAGTTCCCCAAAGATTAATCCCTGTACTTAAAACAACCAATACAGCAACACATGATAAAGCATATTTATGATATCCTATATACTTTTTAAAGGAACTTAATGTCTTGACCATATCTTGAGGCTTTGCATTCGTTATTTGTCTTGCCATTATAAACCAGCTCCTTCCAATTGAGAATAATAAATATCCTGATAAATGTGATCATGTACCAACAACTCATCATGTGTTCCCACAGCATGAATATGTCCATCTTCTAAAATGACAATCTGATCTGCATGCTGAACACTTGATACTCTTTGAGCTATAATAATTTTTGTTGTATCTTTTAAAGAGGCCAAACCTTCTCGAATACTTGCTTCAGTGGCAGTATCAACGGCACTCGTTGAATCATCGAGAATTAATACCTTTGGTCTTTTCAATAACGCTCTGGCAATACATAATCTTTGTTTCTGTCCACCAGAAACATTGACACCACCTTGCCCCAGGTCTGTTTCATATCCATCAGGGAATTGATTGATAAATTCATCAACACAGGCAATATGACATGCCCATTGTATATCTTCATCAGTGGCTTCTTTATTCCCCCAAAGTAGATTTTCTCTAATTGTACCACTGAATAATGTATTCTTTTGTAAAACCATTCCTACACTATCTCTTAAATGTTCTACAGAATAATCTTTCACATTATGACCATCTACCAATACTTCTCCTTCACTGACATCATAAAGTCTAGGGATCAGTTGAACAAGACTCGTTTTCGCCGCTCCTGTTCCTCCCAAAATACCAATTGTTGAACCACTAGGAATATGCAAATCAATATCAGTTAAAACATATTCTTTAGCTGTAGACTTATATTTAAAATAAACATGCTGAAAATCAATACAACCCTGTTCAACTGTTAAAGATGTATTTTGTGGATCATGAATATCAGGAACTTCATCTAAAACTTCAATAATACGTTCACAACTGGCAATAGAACGTGTCAGCATTAAAAAGACATTCGAAATCATCATTAAGGCATTTAAAATCTGTAAAACATAACTTAAGAATCCAGTCAATTCTCCTACCTGCATTGTTCCATTTAAAATCATTCGTCCACCAAAGAAAAGAATAGAAACAATTGTCAGATACATCACATATTGAAATAATGGCATATTCCAAACTGAAGTTCGAAAAGCTTTTTCACTGTTTTCCTTTAATCCTTCATTCATTTTTTCAAACTTCTCAGATTCATATCCTTCTCTTACATAAGATTTGACAACTCGCATAGCATTTAAATTCTCTTGAACGACGGTATTGATATTATCAACACTGGATTGCATCAGTTTATATAATGGTCCTACCTTTTTCACAATGACAAATAAACCAATACCTAAAATAGGTGTCGCAACTAAGAATATCAACGCTAGCTTGGCATTGATCGTGAATGTAAAAAACAATGCCAACAAAAGCATAAAAGGCGCTCTGACCAATGGTCTAATTCCATTACATATCGCATTTTGAATGATAATAACATCACTTGTTAAACGGGTGATTAAAGATGATGTTGAAAAATGATCAGTATTCGCAAATGAAAAATTCTGAACTTTTTCAAATTCATCTTTTCTAATTTCTGCTCCAAATCCTTGTCCGGCAATTGCTGCAAAACGAGCATACAAAACACCTAAAATATAAGCAATGACTGCACAAATCATCATAAGGATTCCTTGTATAACAATATAATTGGTATCCTTATTTGTAACCCCTACATCAATGATATTGGCCATCAACATAGGAATCACAAGTTCAAATACTGTTTCACTAATAATACAAACACATGCCAAAATAAAATATTTACGATATTTTTTAGCATATGGCCATAAACGCTTAATCATATGACTCCTCCTATAAAATCTTTTTCCCAGTTAAATTCGTATACATTCTTGATAAATAATTTTGAAACTGTTCTTTTTCTTCAGGAGTAAAACCCTGTAAAGAAATCTGTTCCACTTCCATACAGTGTTCCTCCCACTTCTGTAAAGCCCTTCTTCCCTTATCCGTTAAATTCACCTGATAAGCTCGTTTATTTTGTGGATTGATATTACGTATAATCATCCCTTTTTCTTCAAGATTATCTAGCATTTTACTGACTGTGGCACATTCTACATCACATTCTTTTGCGATGTCTTTTAATTTACAATTCTCATGACTTTGAATATAACGCAAAACTTTAGGTTGTCCTGGCGACAATTGAAATGCATTCATATTCGCTCGATTTTTTTGTCGTTGTGCATGAAAAGTCTTAAACAATAACGTATGTAAAGGCGTTTCCATAAAAAAGCCCTCCTTTCATTAGCTTACTAACTATTAGTATACTAACAATTATAGACCTGTTCATTTTTTTATCAAGAGAAAATGTATGTTATTTCATTTGCTTGTTAAAAATACGAGTGCTATAATACAAAAAAAGAAAGAAGGTCGAATAAATGAGTAAAGTAGATATTATTTCTGGTTTTTTAGGAGCTGGAAAAACAACATTAATCAAAAAACTTATTCAGGATTGTTTAGGAAATGAAAAAGTTGTTTTAATTGAAAATGAATTTGGTGAAATTGGTATAGATGGAAGCTTCTTAAAAGAAGCTGGAATTGAAATTACAGAAATGAACTCTGGATGCATTTGTTGTTCATTAGTCGGTGATTTTAGCGAAGCTTTAAAACAAGTCGTAGCTAAGTATCATCCTGATCGTATTATGATTGAACCATCTGGAGTTGGTAAACTTTCTGATGTCATTAAAGCAGTTAGGGATGTTCACAGTGATGAACTTCAATTGAATAGTTTCTGTAGTGTTATTGATGTGAAAAAGTGTAAAACATATTCACTAAACTTTGGAGAATTCTTTAATAATCAGATTGAATATGCTTCTACTATTATTTTAAGTCGTACTCAGGATGTACCACAAGATAAGATTCAGGAAGCTATTGATATCATTAAATCTATGAATACAACAGCTTCTATCATTACAACACCTTGGGATGAATTAAGTGGTGAAACAATTTTACAGACAATGGAAAATGAAAATTCTTTACAGGACATCTTAATGAAAGAAGCAGATATTTGTCCAGAATGCGGCCATCATCATAAACATGGTGAACATTGCCACCATCACGAACATCATCATGGACATGGCGAACATTGTCATCATCATGATGAACATCATGAATGTTGTCACCATCACCACCACGAAAACGAAGAATGTCATCATGGACATCATCATGACCATGAATGTGGATGTGGTCATCACCACCACCATCATCATGCTGATGAAGTCTTTACAAGCTTAGGAAAAGAAACAATTCATACTTATACACAGGAACAGTTAGATCAAATTCTTCAGACTTTATCTTCATCTCATGAATATGGAGATATCTTGCGTGCAAAAGGTATTTTACCTACACCAGATAAGAAATGGTTACACTTTGATTTAGTACCTGGAGAATATGAAATTCGTTTTGGTAGTGCTGATTACACTGGTCGTATCTGTGTTATTGGTAAAGATTTATTAGAAGACAAAATTTATGAATTATTTGGAGTAGAATAATGAATACAAGAATCTATTTATTTACAGGATTTTTAGATAGCGGAAAATCTTCATTTATTATTGATACCATTACAACAACAGATTTCTGCAATAATGAAAAAACTTTATTAATTATCAGTGAACAAGGTGAAAAAGAATATAATCAGGAAGATATTGAATCATTTAATTGTGATTTGGTTTATATTCATAAAGAAGATGAATTCAATCTTGAATTTTTAACCGAACTTGAAAACAAATATCATCCAACTCAAGTCCTCATGGAAGTGAATGGAATGTTTAATGTTGATCATCTTATTGAATGTGAAAAACCTGAAGGATGGGAAGTTGTCCAAGTTTTAACAACCATCAATGCTAAGACTTTTGCTTTGTATATTCAAAACATGCGTTCTTTATTATATCAACATGTTGTTCATAGTGATTTATTGATTTTTAATAGAATTGATGATTCTATTAAAAAATCATTCTTAAGAAATAATATTAAAGCCATTAATTCTACATGTCAGATTATTTATGAAAAAGAAGATGGCACTGTCAACACTCTAGAAGATGATGAATTACCATTTGATATTCAACAGGATTATATCAATGTTTTAGATCATGATTTTGGTCTTTTCTGTATGGATGCCTTGGATCATCCTGATAAATACGATCATAAGAAAATCACTCTCAGAGGAAAATTCATTGGTCGTGATAAGCAATTAGAAGATGGCTTTGTATTAGGACGTTTAGCTATGGTTTGTTGTGAAGAAGATACGTCTTTAATTGGTATGGTCTGTGAACACCCTGCTGCTAAACAACTGATTCCTAATGAATGGGTTGAAGTCACTGGTACAATTGATGTCCAGTATGATCCAGATATCAACGGAAATTTCTGTTTATTAAAAGTGGATGACTTAAAAGTCATTCCACCATTAAAAAATGAATATGTCACTTTTGATTAGAGGATGCATATCCTCTTTTTTATTTATATCTTATTCCTATGTCACCATTACAATCAACCTTATCCTTGCTATAATTTTTGAATATGACTCGAGCCATAATCATTTGTATCACAAGACTTATTGCCATTCCAGTCACAACATCTGTTAAAAAATGAGCTCCCATAATGATTCTTGATAATGCAACCAAAAAAGTAAAGCAAACCCCTATAAAAAATAATAAATTTTCTTTTCCTTCTAAGTGACTATTCAACAAAGGCAATACACATAACAACATCGCACAAGCCGCATTCGCTGTATGTCCAGATGGAAAGGATTTAAATTCTTCACTTGCTACACCTAAAGCCATCAGCTGATCTTTCATTGTATTTCCTATAACCCACCAAGGCTGAAAACTGACATCATGACGACTACTAATCATTCGCATACGGGGGCGTTCCCATGTCATTTTCACAATATTAACAACAAAAACTTCAATTAAAACTATTAATAAAATAAAAATCACTATCTTTTTTATTGTATCCTGAGATGCATGGCTACTAAGTCGATAAATCAATACATCAACAATTCCTACAATGCCAATAGCTATCACTAAGCTTAATAATGTTGTCATTCTAGAAATATATAATAAAGCTCCTATTGTGATCCCTATAACAGCAATAAAATTAAAAAGTAGTGACAAACAACAATATAGCATCGTCTTTATTTGCTTATCCTTATCTATCATACGTAATAATAATGTTCCAATTGCAGCCATACATAACAAGGCAGGTATTTGACCATAGCCAGCCAAAAAAACACCAAAAATATTAGACGAATTATAAAAAAACTGTGAAATCTGATAATCCCAAATAGAACCTATCCCCATTAAAACAAGTAAAATAACACCTATAACTATGCAATACTTCTTCTTATATATTTGTATATCCATATTTTCTCAACCCTTTATTTGATAATATTATAAAAAATACAACTCTATCTTTTTTAACATTTAAACTTACACTTTATAAACTATATCTGAAATTGATAAACATAATATGAATCATTTTATGTATATGATAACAAACAATATGAAAATATTACTTTTTATTGATATGTTTATGGATGAATATTGATAAAATTTAAACTTATACACCCTTTTATGTGTAATGGTAATCCAAAATACCAACAAAGCTGATCATAAACAAAAAGCCACCTATTTATGGCTACTTTCCAAATCAATATTGACTATATTATTGAGTTCATAAAGCTTCATATTTTCAGTTTTCTAAACTTCTGATACTATCCTTTTCTTTTGTAAAACTATCATAAATTCAATACATATATCTCATAAACCATTTATACTAAATCTAGATTTAGTCATATTATATTGACATATAGATGATCGAATGATTTTAAATAAAAAGAGCAATTAAAAATATAATAGAGCCAATAATACAAAACGTTCCCATAACACGCATCAAAGCGATATACAACTCTGAAGGTTCTCCATTCTTCACATCCCAGAAATGTTCTATTTTCCATAACAGATCAGGTCTTCCTACCATAGCAATCCCCAATAACAACAATACCACTATCCAAACATACTCCATAACAGTCACATCCCTTATCTTTATTTTAACATACTCTTTTCTTTTTCATAGAATTTCAATCAATAAAATTTGAACTTATACATCCTTTCATGTATAATGAGTATGCTAAAAAAGAGGTGAAAAAATGGAAGGTTTTTGGTATGAATTAAAACATGTTTGTAAACAATCTGGTGCAAGATATGGGATTTTACATACACCACATGGCGATGTTGAAACACCTATGTTTATGCCAGTAGGAACACTTGCTACAGTGAAAGGTATTTCTCCAGAACAATTAAAAGAAATGCATTCTCAAGTCATTTTAGCAAACACTTATCATTTATGGTTAAGACCTGGTGAAGATGTTGTTAAAATGGCTGGCGGATTACATCAATTTATGAATTATGATGGTCCTATTTTAACTGATAGTGGTGGTTTTCAAGTCTTCTCTTTAGGAAAGACAAGAAAGATTGAAGAAGAAGGCGTGACTTTTAAAAGTATTGTTGATGGAAAGAAATTATTTTTATCTCCTGAAAAATCTATTCAAATTCAAAATGATTTAGGTGCTGATATTATCATGAGCTTTGATGAATGTGCTCCATATCCTTCAACACATGAATATATGAAAAAAAGTGTGGAAAGAACTCTGCGTTGGGCAAAACGTGGTAAAGATGCTCATAAAAGAAAAGATCAGGCTTTATTTGGGATTGTACAAGGTGGAGAATTTGAGGATTTAAGAGAACTGTCAGCTAAAGAATTAGTGAAAATGGATTTCCCTGGCTATTCTATAGGAGGAACAAGTGTTGGTGAACCTAAGGATGTCATGTATAAAATGATTGATGATGCAGTGAAATGGCTCCCTCAGGATAAGCCACGTTACTTAATGGGTGTTGGGAATCCTATTGATTTAATTGAAGGGGCTATTCGTGGTATTGATATGTTTGACTGTGTTTTACCAACAAGAGTTGCAAGACATGGAGCATTAATGACACATCATGGACGTATGAATATTAATAATGAAAAATATAAATATGACTTTACGCCTATTGATGACAAATGTCATTGTTATACATGTCAAAACTATACACGTGCTTATTTAAGACATTTACATAAATGTGATGAATTATTTGGAAAAAGTTTATTATCTATTCATAATGTTGCTTTCTTACTTCAATTAAGTGAAGATATAAGAAAAGCCATTCAGGAAGATCGTTTATTAGATTTTAAAGAAGAATTTTTAAATAGTTATGGTAGAGATGTTTATGAAAGGGCGTTTTAAATGAAAATTAGTGAATTTGATTATGATTTACCAGAGGAATTGATTGCGCAAACTCCTCTACAAAAAAGAGATACTTCACGTTTAATGGTCTTAGATAGAAAAACAAAAACGATTGAAGACAAGCATTTTTATGATATTTTAGACTATCTACATGCTGGGGATATTTTAGTCAGAAACAATACAAAAGTCATTCCTGCCAGACTTTATGGAATAAAAGAAGAAACTGGTGGTCATGTTGAAGTCTTGCTTCTTAAAGATTTAGGTGAAGATGTATGGGAATGTCTTGTGGGAAATGCACGTATTGTGAAAATGGATACTATCATTACTTTTGGAGATGGTTCTTTAAAAGCCAAATGTGTACATATTGGAGAAGAAGGTATTCGTCATTTTCAAATGATGTATGAAGGTATTTTCTATGAAGTCTTAGATCATCTTGGCACAATGCCACTTCCTCCTTATATCAAGGAAAAGCTTGATGATCCTCATCGTTATCAGACTGTTTATGCTAAAGTCGAAGGTAGTGCCGCCGCACCTACCGCTGGCTTACATTTTACTGAAGATATTTTAAAGAAAGCTCAAGACAAAGGTGTTGAAATCCTAGATGTCACTTTACATGTAGGGCTAGGCACTTTTAGACCAGTGAAGGTTGATGATGTATTAGAACATCATATGCATAGTGAATTTTATATGATTGATGAAGATACTGCCCAAAAGCTTAATCAAGCCAAAGCCAATGGACAACGCATTATCAGTGTTGGAACAACTTCAACAAGAACACTTGAAGCCAACTTTAAAAAATATGGAAAATTTCAAGCTACACAGGAAAGTACTGATATCTTTATTTATCCAGGTTATCAGTTTGAAGCTATTGATGCTTTGATTACCAATTTCCATCTTCCTAAATCAACATTAGTGATGCTTGTGAGTGCATTTGCTGATAAAGATTATATTATGAAAGCTTATCATCATGCTGTGGAAGAAAAATATCGTTTCTTCTCATTTGGTGATTGTATGTTTATTCAATAATGAAAATCAATTATGATCTTAAATTACAGGAAGAACTTCAAAAAATTGGCAATCAGAAACCAACATTATTACTTCATGTCTGTTGTGGACCATGTTCTAGCAATGTGATTAAAGAATTATGCGAACATTTTGAAATCACAATCTATTATTCCAATTCCAACATTTATCCATCTGATGAATATCAAAGACGTTTCCATGAATTATTATCTTTTATTGAAAGATTTAATCATGATTTCAATCAAAACATTCAAGTCATTGAAGATCCTTATAATAATAGTGAATGGATTTCTCATCTTTATCCTTTAAAAGATTATCCAGAAGGAAGTGTAAGATGTCGTCTTTGTTATAGCTTGAGAATGCGTAAAACATTTGATTATGCAAAGATCAATCATTATGATTATTGGACAACTGTTTTAAGTGTATCACCACATAAAAATAGTCAATGGATTAATGAGATTGGAGATCAATGGCAAAGTGAATCACCAAAATTCTTATATGCTGATTTTAAGAAAAATAATGGTTATTTAAAATCAACACAAATGACAAAAGAATATGGAATGTATCGTCAAAATTATTGTGGCTGTATGTTCAGTTATGAAGAAATGTTAAAAAGAGAAGAACATAAAGATGAACAAAAGCAGGATGCCTAATGCATCCTGTTTTTTGTGATTAAAGTAACATAATAAGCGTTCCTGCCACAATCATCATTAATCCAATAAAAGATTTTAAATTCAGTTTTTCATGAAAGACAATATAAGAGAAAAGCACTGTGACTAAGATACTCAATTTATCAATCGGTGTGACAAGACTGGCTGGTCCAATCTGTAATGCTCTATAAAAACATAACCATGAAGTTCCAGTCGCTATACCTGATAAAAAAATATAAATGAGTTCATGTTTGGGAACTTCTTTAACGCTATTTTGCGCATTTGTCGCAACCACAACAACCCATGCCATCACCAAGACAACACTTGTACGAATGGCAGTTCCTAAATTGCTTTCAATATGACTGATTCCTACCTTTCCTAAGATGGTTGTTAAACTGGCAAAGACAACTGATAACACAGCATAAATGAACCAATGATTGTCTTCTTTCTGACTTGTTTCTTTTTTCTCCAACATCAAAAAAGTTCCCGTCATCATCAAAATCATCCCGATAATTTTATAAATATCGACTGTTTCATGAAATAAGATAAAACTTAAAATCATTGTTAAAACAACACTTGTCTTATCTATTGCAGCCACTTTATTAATATTTCCTAATTGTAAGGCTCTAAAATAACACAACCAGGATGCACCTGTCGAAAGACCTGATAACACCAAAAAAAGTATTGTCTGATAAGATAAGTTCGCTATTTCATGAAAAGAACCTACAATAAAAACCATAATCCATGAAAAAATCAAAACAACAATTGTTCTGAGAGCTGTCGCTACATGTGAATTTGTATCATGTATACCACATTTTGCTAAAACAGCTGTTATACCTGCAAAAAATGCTGAACCAAATGCATATAAAATCCACATCTCTTTGACCTCTTTTCTGGTATTTCTTCTTTTTTCATTCTCATAACTCTATTTTATAACGATTTTCATTATAAAAAAAGCAAGAATCAACGTTCTTACTTTTGATAAACATGTTTATAGGCTTTTTGTCTTGTTATTTTTAATACATTTTCTTCACCAGGAAAATGAACAGGATTCATATGTGTCTGCTGATAAATCTCCAACAAATCTATAACATCCTGATAGATTTCTTCAATCTCCATATTTCCATACATTCTTGGTGGTAAAATATAAATAGGGACTTGAACATCAGTCTTTTCAAGCAACTGTTTGACATAAATATTTAAATGTGGACAACAAATAATAATATCAAAGTTATCTATCTTTTCTAAAACAAGAGAAAAAGGAGAAAACTCCATTTCAAGTTGATTCGATAAGTTCTTGGCAATAATCTCCTTTTTCATTCTTTCAGCGACATAACTTGATGAAAAGCCTCCACCACAACATAATAAGACTCTAATCATGTGCTGCCTTACATTTCTCTACAAAGATTTTTATTTTTTGAGTTGCAATCTTTAATTCTTCAAGACTGTAAGCATAAGAAACACGGATAAATCCTTCTCCTGCTGGTCCAAAAGCAGTTCCTGGAACACAAGCTACTTTTTGATCTTCTAACAGTTTTTCACAGAATTCATCAGATGTGAGTCCAGTTGAACGAATACATGGAAAAACATAGAAAGCGCCTTGAGGTTTAAATGTTTCCAGTCCCATATCATTAAATGTTTTCACTAAAAAGTTTCGTCTAGCCTTATAAGAATCTCGCATTTTCAAGACTTCATCATAACAATGTCTTAATCCTTCAATAGCTCCATATTGGGCAGCAGAAGGAGCAGACATGATAATATATTGATGAATTTTATTCATAGCTTTTGTAAATACAGAATTAGCGAGAACATAACCTAAACGCCATCCTGTCATCGCAAAGGCTTTAGAAAAACCACTCACAACAATCACCTGATCTTTGATTTCATCAAATGAAGCAATTGAACAAAATTCTTCTTCATAACTCAATTCTGCATAAATTTCATCAGAAATCACAATAAGACCTGATTCCTTAATAATAGGAACAATCTTTTCATAATCACTCTTTGTCATAAATCCACCTGTTGGATTTGATGGATAATTAATCAATAATGCTTTTGTTTTGGGTGTAATCGCAGCTTTTAAAAGCTCTGGTGTTAATTTAAACTCATCTTCCTGACGTAAATTAATTGTGACAGGAACCCCTCCTGCAAGCTCAACACCAGGTGTATAAGCTACATATCCAGGATCCAAAACAATCATTTCTTCCCCAGGATTTAATATAGCACGAATCGCAATATCAATACCTTCTGACCCACCAACAGTCACAATACAGTTCTCTTTGGCATTATAATCCACATGAAAACGATCACGATAATATCGACAGATTCCTTCTCTTAATTCCTGCAATCCCTGATTGGCTGTATAAAATGTTCTTCCTTTTTCAATGGAATAAATCGCAGCTTCTCGAATAGCCCAAGGTGTTGTAAAATCCGGTTCCCCAACTCCTAAAGATATGACATCTTCCATTTGTGAAGCTAAATCAAAGAATTTTCTAATTCCACTTGGTTTAATTGTTTTGACTCTATCACTTAAAATATCATTATAATCCATTATGGAGTCACCACCAATCTATCATTTTTTCCATCTTCATCTTCAATTAAAACAACACCATTATTTTTATATTGTTTTAATACAAAATAAGTTGATGTTCCTGTCACTCCATCTACACATGCCAGTTTACTAGCCACAAAATGAGCAACTTCCTGCATTGTCTTTCCTTTAACAATACATACAAATTCAAAACTTCCACTCAATAAATACATTGTATCAACTTCATCAAATTTATAAATATGACTCGCAATACGATCATAGCCATATTCTCTTTCTGGACTTGCATTGACTTGAATCAATGCTGTTACAATTTCTGTATTTGTTAAATCCCAGTTGACAATTGTATGATAACCACAGATCACTTTCTTCTGTTCTAATTCCGTTAATTTTTGAATGACATTATCTTTAGATTCATCTAAGGCGGCCGCTAAATCAGTAATCTTCATCCTCGCATTTTTTTGTAATAAACTTAACATTAACTTCTCTTCCATATTCGCTTCCTCCTTCAATATAGTATCTATTGTATTACACTTTTGTGTATTATGAAAGAATTTTATAATTTTCTTTTTATTATTTCTATGTTTTTATACCTTTTTTTATTCATTTCATAAAATATTATGATAAAATATTTTATATAGCGAAAGGAGCTTTAACATGAAAATCTTTTATGTATCAAGTTATGGAAAACATCATGATAAAGGTATTTATATCATGAAATTTGATGAAAAAACATTAGAAATGAAACGTATTCAACAAATCGAAACTCAAGACTACCCTGCTTATATGATATGTAATGATCATACATTATATGTTGCTTATAAAAATGCCAATTCTCATAGTTATGGAGGGGGTTTAGGAAGTTTTTCAATCTATAAAGATGAACTGATTTTAAATAATAATTATCATTCCAGTGGTCGTTCTTATACACATTTATGCGTTGATCAAAATAATCGCTATCTTTTTGCGGCGAATTATCATGTTGGCGCAACTGCTTCTTACCAATTAGAAAATAGTATTATTACTCAAAAAATTTGTGCAGTTCATCATGTCGGTTTAGGTCCCGATCTTTTAAAACGTCAAACAGGTCCACATGCACATTATGTTGGCATCACTCCTGATCAGGAATTTGTTTATTCTGTTGATTTAGGTGCTGATAAAGTCGTTATGTATCGTTACTCTCAGGGTGTTTTATTAGAAGATCCTCATTATACTTTAAATATTGTTCCTGGTTCTGGTCCACGTCATATGATTTTTTCTCATGATGGTCGTTTTGCCTATCTTGTCAATGAGATTGCTAATAATATTATGGTCTTTAAATATTATCAGGGACATTTCCAATTAATACAGGCTATTCACTGTATACCAAGACATTTTAAAGGTTTTTCAAGTGCAGCTGCTATTCGCTTAAGTCATAGTGGAAATCATCTTTTTGTATCAAATAGAGGGCATGACAGTATAGCTATGTACCGCGTCAATAAAGAAAGTGGTAAAATTTCTTTACTCTATATGGTTCATACAAAAAAAGATCCTCGAGATTTCCAAATTGTTGATGATCGTTATTTAATTGTTGCATGTCAAGGTAGCAATCTGTTACAGGTGATGACATTCAATGAAGATACAGAAGAACTTGTTTTAAGTGACTCTTCAATTGAAATACCTGCACCTGTTTGTGTAGCTTTTGAATAGACTCTCTCATATCACTTTGATTTATTATAAAAAGCACTATGTTTGTTAACCAAGCAATCAGGTTCATTCAAACATAGTGTTTTATTTATTCACTATAATGATGATGTTTTAACCATTCAAAGCATCCCAGTCCAACAACAGCCACAATCAGTTCAGTCACTGGAAATGCACTCCAGACACCATTCATCTTTGCTATTGTGGAGAGAAGAAAAGCCATTGGAATGATAATGATAAATCCCCTTAATAAAGAAATAATATGTGCAGGCAAAGGATGTTCAACAGAAGTAAAATACATTGATAAAATAATATTAAATCCAGCAAATGGACAAGCAATGAAATATAACTTCAACCCTTGTGCTGCAATTGTCTGCAACATTGCATTATTCTCACTATTAAATATTTGTGTGATGGAAGATGCACCAAAGAAAACAGTTGTATAAATAACAGCTGAAATTATTAACATAGTTAATAATGCATATTTCAATACTCTATAAATGTTATCTAAATGATTCAAGCCATAATCTCGACTCATTAATGGCTGTATACCTTGAGCAATCCCAGTATATATAGCCATGACAACTAATGATAAATTAGCAATAACACCATATGCAGCAACACCCACATTCCCTTCAAGATTTAAAATAATGGTATTAAAAACAATCATGACAATTCCAGAAGAAACTTCTGTAACCAAAGAGGGTACACCACTTGAGAAAATACCAGTGATTGTTTTTAATGAAATTGTACTTTTTATAAAATGAAATTGATTTTTCTTTTTGAAAAAATGTGGTGATAAAATGCACATGCTGATAATAGGAGCTAATCCTGTCGCAAAGACAGCTCCAAAAATGCCCATTTGACAAGGAAAAATAAAGATATAATCTAAAACAATATTAGAAAAACTTCCTCCTAGCATTGCAGCCATGGAAAGCTGTGGTGCCCCATCATTACGTACAAAACAAAGAAAAACATTATTCATTAAAAAAGCTGGCGCAAACAATAATATCACTTGTAAATATGTTTTTGACATATCAAAAACATTCCCCTGCTCAACAAATAATGAAATAATTGTTCCAGAAAATAAGAAACCTATCAAAACAAAAATAATCGCAAAACATATAGCTAATAAAACAGCATGAGTGAATGTCTTGTTTGCATCTTGATGATGTTCCTGGCTTTTTAATATGGAATATTTTGTTCCACCACCCATACCAATCATCAAGCCACTTCCATGAATAAAACTATAAATAGGAATAGCCAAATTTAAAGCTGTCAATCCATCTGTACCAAGTCCTTTAGAAACAAAAAATGTGTCTGCTAAAATATAGCACGATAAACCAATCATACCTAACACATTTAAAGATGTATACCTAAAAAATTCCTGTAAACTCTCTAATTTCTTCATGTTTTCTTTATCCTTTCATTTTATCAATTGAATAGATATATTAAACATTTTATTGACTTTTGTCACCTTTTCTATCTTTACAAAAGAAAAGCACTGATTGTCGTATCTTCAATGGCCTATCGATACGAAACCAATGCTTAAAATTTACCCGGCGGCAAACAATCATATATCTGCTATGCATTCTATCACAAGACATAATATATATCAATACATCTCATTATTTTTTCATCTTAATCACATAAACAACTTCTTCATCTGTTTCAGAAATATCTACTGTTGTTTCCACTCCTGCCTGCTGTACCATCATGGCAGCCTGATCTAATGTATTCATAGCAATTTTTAAATTTTGTGAAATACTTTTTGTTTTAGGTTTTGGCTTTTTGGGTTCAATTTTCTTTTTGATTTTTTCTTCTGTCTGTTCAACATTTAAACCCTTATCCATAATTTCTCTTAACATATTATTTTGTTTTGCTGTTGTATCTAACTTTAATAAAGCTCTGGCGTGTCTTTCTGTGATATCTTTTCTTCGTACTGCTTCTTGAACAGTCATCGGAAGTTGTAATAACCTTAACTTATTTGCAATAGTTGATTGCTTTTTACCAACTTTTTGAGCTAATTCTTCCTGTGTTATATTTTGTGTATCTAAGATTTGTTGATATGCTAATGCTTCTTCAATGGCTGATAAATTCTCTCGTTGAATATTTTCAACAATTGCAGCTGTGGCAGTCTGTTGTTCATCATAATTTTGAACAAGACATGGAACTTCTTCTATACCTGCCAAAAGACATGCACGATAACGTCTTTCCCCAACAACAATCTGATACTTCCCATGATAAGGTCTGACCACAATAGGTTGTAATAATCCATTTTGTTGAATAGATACAGCTAATTCCTGAATTTTTTCATTTTCAAAATGTGTTCTTGGCTGATTCCCATTAGCTTCAATTTTATGTATATCTATAAATTTATATTTCGGCTCTTTCACAAAATCCTCTCCTTATAATCCGTTCCTTATTATAGCATTTTTATTCAAAAAACAAAAGAAATCAATAACACAAAAAAACAATTATCAACAGACCTCTTTATAAAGAGTCTCTGTTGATAATTTTAACATCAATCCCTAATCAATTAATTTTAAATAACGAAAAGCATTATATAACCCATCATCATTAACATCTGTTGTAATATAATCAGCAGCAGCTTTAATTTCTTCGCCACCATTTCCCATAGCCACATTATAATCACAACATTCAAACATAGATAAATCAATTTTAGCATCTCCAAAAGAAATCGTATCTTTTTGGTCAGCACCTAAATAATCCAATAAAACTTCAATAGCATGTCTCTTTGTAATACCAGTTGGACCTAAATCACCATACAAGGCCACTTCTCCCTTACCTCCCCATGTATTCGCAATCAAATGAGGAAATTCTTTTTGAGAATCTAAATGATCTTGATAACGACTTAAAATAAAACTAATTTTATTCACATCATCTCGATATAAATCTTCTCCCTGCAAATGAATAAAACCATCCATAAACTTCTTTGAAGATTCTTTAGCTTTCGTTAAATCCGCACCTTTACCCTGTGCATATTTCACCATTGTTTCTGGTCCCTGTTCCAACATATAATCATTACAATACATACCACTATTGGCTTCTAAATAAAATCCTAAATGTCTTTCATTACACCAGTCTACAATATGTTTGACATCTTCCTTTGATAATCCCTGATGCATCACAACATGTCCATGATCTTCTACATAAGCTCCATTCCCACCAATCATACCATCTAATTCACAAAGGTTTCTCTGTTCAATTTCAGCTTTTGAACAACCTGTACAAATATAAACTTTATGTCCATTTGCACGTGCCTGATTCACTGCCTGAGCAGCTGAAGCTGGTAATTTAGCCTCATAATCAATTAATGTTCCATCAACATCTAAAAATATAATCTTGCTCATATTGTCTCTCCTTTTCCACTATTATTTTTATTATAACATGTTTCAAAAAAATAACAGCATGAAATCATGCTGTTATTGAACTTTCACTTCACCAGATAAGACTTTCTGATAATCTTCATAATTCTTTTGAAGCAGTGCTGGGGTATCTAATTCATAAGGACATCGACTTGAACATTGACCACAATGCAAACAACCTTCAATCTTTTTCATTTCTGCCTGCATATCTTCAGTCAACCAGTTTTGTGATGGTGCTCTTCTTAACATCAATGACATACGGGCACATTGATTAATCATAATACCTGCTGGACATGGCATACAATATCCACATCCTCGACAGAAATCACCTGATAATTCTATTTTTTCTTTTTCTATAAATGCCTTCATTTCATCATCAAGAACCGGTGTATCCTGCATATAGGATAACCATTCATCTAATTCACTTTCTTTTTGAATTCCCCAAATAGGTAAAACATTATCAAATTGACTCATATAAGCCATTGCTGGACGTGACTGATTAATTAATCCTCCAGCTAACCCTTTCATCGCAATGAATCCCATATTAGCTTCTTGGCTCTTTTGAACCAGTTCTATTTCTTTTTGAGATGATAAATAACTAAAAGGAAATTGAATTGTTTCATAGAGATGAGAATCAACAGCATCTAATGCAACTTGTAACTGATGAGCAGTGATTCCAATATGTCTGATTTTCCCTTGTTTTTTAGCTTCTAACATACATTCATACATACCTGTTCCATCATTTGGTGCATAAACTTGTGAAGCACAATGAAACTGATAAATATCCACATAATCCGTTTTCAATAACGATAATGATGTGTCCAATTGCTTCCAGAATTCCTCAGGTGTCGTTGCCATTGTCTTTGTTGCAATATAATAGCTACTACGCGGATAAATATGTAATGCTTCTCCTAATTTTTCTTCACTGTCGCTATAAGCTCTTGCTGTGTCAAAAAAACGCATTCCTCCATCATAGGCTTTTCTTATAATAGTGACCCCTTCTTCTTTAGAAACTCTTTGAACGGGTAATGCTCCAAACCCATTTTGTACAACTTGAATACCTGTACTTCCTAAAATGATTTCCTTCATACGCCTAACCTCTTTTCTTACTTTTTATTCTAACACAACTTATTTCTTTTTTGAAAGCTTGATATTTTGAATCGTATGACAATAAGGACATTGAACATGATAATCTTGAACCTGACGATTCACATTGCCTATAACCTGAAAAAAGTGAGGTTTCCATGTTCGATGACAATGTTGACATTGAAAATAACGATTTTGACTTACTATGACATATAAAATAATCATACATGAAACAATGCCTAGAACACCTATCATTATCATTTTCAATACTTCCTTTCTTTATTGATTTTCTTCAAAAAATAATCTCTATCAGATTCTATCATATATACTTACTGCCTTCTTTAATGGAAAGTTTAGCCATTTTTTCATGATATTGTTGAATAAAATCACGAACCCATTGTGGATTTGTTTTAGAATAATCTCTTAATATCCAGCCTATTGCTTTATTGATAAAAAACTCATGACTATTCAAATTATTCACAAGAATCTTTTCTAACAAGATGGTATTTGTTTTTTCTTTTCGTCCTAACTGATGATCAATAGCTAATCTTCTTAGCCAAAAGTCATCATCTAATGACCATTCCAGCATTAAATCATCAACACGTTGATCTGTTAATCCAATTTGACCAATAATCGTATCAAAATTATCAATAGAATCCCACCATTGTTTATCTTTTATATAAACTTTCATATGTTGAATATCTTCATAAACCAATTGATTTTGAAACATCTTTAAATAATCACAGACAAAATATTGAAATTCTCTATGAGAATCCTGATAACATAAATCTAAAAAATCCCAATCAATTTGTTTGTGTTTCTTTTCCTGCTTCAAAAAATCTTTATAAAGCTTTCTTCTTTGAGGGGTTGGTATTCCATAGAAAACAAACTGATTTTTCATATATTGGGCCATAGATAATGCTTGATTTTGATCTTGCATATTTTCAAATAACTGTTTGATATATAAATACTTATCCATCATTCCACATCCTTAGTTTCATTATAACATAAAAGACGAGTTTCCTCGTCTTATAAATCACATATTCCTTTACCTTCACCATACATGCTATACCAGTCGGCATTGAAATCATCTACTGCTTTTTCTATGCTTGGATTCTTGAAAATCTGTTTCAAGATCTCTACTGGTGCTGTAATGGACTGCGCTCCATAATTGAAGGCATCTCTAATCTGTTGCACTCCCTTGAATGATGCTGCGACTATCTTTGTATCATATCCATCCATGACAATACGATTTGATAATTCATTGATGAGCTCCATTGGATCTGCTCCTAGATTTCCAATTCTATTGACATAGGGTGCAATATAGTCTGCCCCTGCTGCCAGTGCCATATAAGCCTGCATCAAATCATAGACTGCTGTCGCTGTGACATGAATGTTTTCTTCCTTCAACATCTTAATCGCTTTGATTCCTTCATAAGATACGGGTACTTTGATATAGACCTGTCTGTCTATTTCTTCAAGAATTCTATGTGCTTCCTTGACCATGCTTTGACAATCCTTAGAAATCACCTGAATATGAAGACTTCTATCCTTTCCAATAATATCTCTGATTGCTCGCATATGTGCAAAGAAATCCTCTGGGCTTGTCTTCTTGACAATAGAAGGATTGCTTGTAACACCTACGATAGGCATATAAGCAACGGCTTCCTTAATTTCTTCTAAATCAACTGTATCAATAATAAATTCCATAATCTTCTCCTCCTGTTATTCTTTGATTAAATTTTTGATACCATTTTGATAAACAATTTGATAAAATGTTTCCATTTCTTCATCTGTTAATTTCTTATATTTTGAATCAATCCCATAATCAAAATCAACCCACTCATATTTAGCAGATGCCAAGGGATTATAATTGAGTAATTCATATTGGACATCTGGATAAATATGCGATAAAAATTGACTAATAGATTGAATATTTTGTTCTGTCGCAGTGATTTGAGGAATCAATGGTGTCCTGATAATCACTTTATGTCTATGTTCACTTTCTAAGACATATTGAATATGTTTTTTGATTGTTGATAATGAACCTCCAACATACTTTTGATGCATATCTTCATCATTGATTTTTAAATCAATATAAATCTGATCAAGATATGGTAATGCTTTTTGAATGAAATCTAATGACGTATAAAGTGTTGTTTCAATGGCAGTGTGAATATGTTGTTGGTGACAACGTTTCAAAATATCAATTAAGAACTCTCCCTGCATAAATGGTTCTCCACCAGAAAAAGTTACTCCACCACTATCACGATAAAAAACACGATCAGACTCAATTTCTTTCATCAGCATATCAACATCATAATATTGACTGTCATAACGAATTGCAGCCGATGGACAGACATGAATTAATTGATCAAAATTTCCTTGATAATCTTTATTAAAATAAGGTCTATCATTTTGATAAATCATTTGTCCTGCTTTTGCATACTTTTCACAACAGCGACAATGTATACAATTGTTTTGAAAATAAACAGGTTGTCTTTGTGGTGATATACCCTCGGGATTTTGACACCATATACAATGAAGGGGACAGCCTTTAAAGAAAATGGTTGTTCTAATACCATCCCCATCATGTACAGCAAATCTTTTAATATCAAACACTAATGCTTTAGATGTTGTCATATGTTGTCCTTTCAATGATTTCATCCTGTAATTTATGCGCTAACTCTACAAAATAAGCTGTATATCCTGCCACGCGTATTGTTAATGATTTATGAAGTTGAGGACGAACCTGGGCATCTTCGAGATCTTCACGTCTGACAACATTGAACTGAATATGTGGAACTTTTAAATCAACAAAAGCTCTTAAAAAGTTTTCAAATTTGTTCATTCCATTTTTTGTTTCAAAAAACTCTGGTAAAAACTTCATATTCAATAAGCCACCATTTGTTGTCAAACTATTGTTTAAACGTGATACTGATTTTAAAACTGCTGTTGGCCCTTTCAAATCACGTCCATAAACAGGTGACATACCCCCATCAGCTAATGGCGTTAAAGCATTTCTTCCATCAGGAGAAGCACCAACATTTTCTCCCATTGGAACATGAGCTGAAACTGTATACATACCTGTATGATATGGGCCACCACGATAATTCGTATAATCTTTCATTCTTGATCTAAAATACTCAGCCCATTTAGCTCCTAAACGATCAACCCATTCTACATCATTTCCATATTTAGGCACTTTATTTAACAACATTGTCTGAATGATTTCATATCCTTTAAAATCTGATTGTAAGGCTGCTAGTAATTCCTTAGCATCAATAACCTGATCATCATAAACCAATTGTTTCATGGCAGCCAAAGAATCCGCCAAATTTGCGATTTGAATCATTTGAATACCAGATAGATTATATTTAGCTCCACCTTTTGTGACATCTAAACCATTTTCTAGACAATCGTCAATAACTGATGATAAGAAAGCTGTTGGTAAACAATCTTGATGAGCTTTTTCAACGATGACTTCACATTGCATCATCTTGTCTATAAAGTAATCAATTTGTTGTTGAAAGGCTTTTTCTAAATCTTCAAATGTCTGATAAGTATCCAATCCTCCTAGATTCAATCCAATCTGTTCATCTGTCAATAAACACTTGCCATGATTCAATGTCAATTCCAAAGCTTTATTCAAATTAAACATAGCTGCATCAGACCAACCTAAATTGTTGCCATGTGTTGTTAATTCTACACAACCTACAATTGCATAATTTAAAGCATCTTTCTTTTCAATACCTAGTTCCATTAACGCATGAACAATGGCTTCATCATTAAAGAATTGTGGCATACCACTTCCTTTGGATACAACCTCAATGGCTTTTTGCATCAGCTCATGAGAACTATTGCGATTTAAACGTACTGATAAATTCGGTTGTGGTAGTCCTAAATCATATTGGCACTGTAAACAAAGTAAAGAAAGCTCATTATAGGTGTCATTACCATTTTCATCCTCGCCCCCAATCGCAATATTAAATCCAATGGGGAATCCTGCAAAATATTTGGCACTATTTTGATTACGTAAATAAACGATCTGATTAAATTTTAACCATAAACATTCTAAGATGTCTAAAGCATCTTCCATAGATATCTTTCCTGATTCTATATCTTTTTGATAATAAGGATATAAGTATTGATCCATTCTTCCTGGAGAAAAAGAAGACGCATTAGATTCCATATGCAATAGGACGAATAAAAACCATAAGGATTGCACAGCTTCATGGAATGTTTCAGGTGGACGTTTTGTGAGATTTAAACAATTGTTTGCGACTGTTCTTAAAGATTGTTGATAAGGTTCTTCCACTTCATCAATATTTTCCATAATCATATCATGATATCTTTTCATAAATGTACAGGCACCCTGCATAACCAGAACAACACATTCATAAAACTCTTTTTGTGATTCCTCACATGTCTTTAATTTTTCTTGAGCCTGATTCATGATTCCTAATGGTCCCATCTTTAACCATAATGCGCTGTCAGGACAAATATGACCTTGAGCATGATCTTTTTGATTGATTTTTACAACCTTAGCAATACTTTGAATTTCCTGACCGCCATGATGTTTAATGACATCTTCCATTGATTTTCCTTTCCAATAAGGATAAATCTTTTCCCTAAATTCTTGAATATCTTCTTCTTTTACATGAAACTGATCTTGTGGTCGAGTTGGTAATGTTTCAAATTCGTTGTTGACCCATGAACATCCACTTTCTGGAAAAACAACACCATATCTTACACCCTTTGTACGATTACCAACAATTAACTCTTCTTTTTCAAAGCCTATTTCCAATTCTTCCATAGCTGCTTTTAAAGATAAGGCTCTTTTTTTAGGAATAGATAAATGTTCATTTTCCTGATAAACACGTGTAATAATACGTGCCTGTTCAATAGATGCATAACGTGGTGCTGATAACATTTTATCTTTTAAGATTTGAATTCTTTGACTCATTAATTTTTCCATAGCTTCCTCCTATATGATATCTATGTCATACTCTTTGATATATTTTTGATCATCTTTATTTAAAGAACCCGCTACAATCATGCCATCTAAATCTTCTAAGTTTCCATAGATAAATTGACCATCTTCTCTTCGTTTTCTTTCTTCACATACAATATAATTCATTTGACTTTGTTTCATAACAGCCTGTTTCATCAAACCATCTTCCACATAATAAGTAGAAATCTTTCCATGATTCATATCAACACCTACAACACCTAGAAACGCCTTATCAATCTTAAAATTTTGAATCATCTGCACAGATAATCCTCCCCAGAAACCATCTCTTTCCTTATTCAGTTCACCGCCAATAAAAATAACAGATATGTTTTTATTATGTCTTAAAATATCTAAAATCTCTATCATATTGGTGATGACATTAAGCGTTAATGTCGACTGATTTAACAGTTTAGCGACCTCTACATGCGTTCTTGAGATATCCAGAAAAATAGTATCCTGATTTTTTAATAATGAAATGACTTTATCAGCAATGACTATACGTTCTTCATTATTCATATCTTTACGTTGTAAACTGCTATACAAATGAGGATTCGTACGAATACTCATGGCTCCACCATATGTCTTTTTTAATAATCCTTTTTTCTCTAAGACCGCCAAATCTTTACGTATACAATCTTCTGTAACCTGATATTTCAAACTTAAATCTTTGACTTTAACACTGCCTGATTGATTCACCTGTTCAACAATATCATCCTGTCTTTCCTTCGCAAACATTCTCATCCTCCTTTATTAGTATTTATTGTTTAATCTTATTATATATTATTTTTTATTGTTTTCAATACATTTTCTCATTGTGAAAATAAAAAAGACATTAGTTATCACCAATGTCCTGTCCTAAAGATAAATAAATGAAATATTCATCATCAATTCCATAAGATTCACTCAAATAAATGCTTTCATCATCCTTATAATCACTCACAACAAAACGTGTATTATCATCTTCATCAACTTTTAATTTTGATTTATATTCCTCAATAGCTCCAAAAATATCAATATTAAACTTTTCATTAATCTTTTCTATCTGTGCTTGATCTAAATTGAGGTCATTTTCTCTAATCGTTCCTTGATTATTCCATGATAATGTTATAGATTGATGATAAGGTTCCTGATTTTGAAAATTAATAGAAGCTGTTAAACTTATCACATTATCTGTTCCATATACATTAACATAGGCACTATAATTGTCTTCATATATATCATAACTTTCAGAAACATCAACATCCATCAATAAATCATCACTAAAGAAAGACTTTAAATCATTTTCATAATCCAGTGCCAACTGCAAAGTTCCATCATCATCTCCATTATCAATACCTTCCTGTAAAGATTCTCCACTAAACTCTGTATAATTATGGCTATTATAATCACTTACGATATTCCCAATAAAAACAGCTGCTACCTGACCAATAACAATCAATGCCACTATAAAAATAATGTATTTTCTAAAAGTAGATGCTTTTGTTCGTTGAGAACGATCACGTGATTTTTCTCTACGTGGTATATAAAAATTTTTATTACGTTTTGGTTTAAAAACTTCTGGCTCTGGATAATTTGCAGATGTTGCCTGCGTATGAGTCGCTGTTGAACTGTGTCTAACACGATAGCCACAATTTGGACACCTATCTGCTCCCGGTGGTATTTTTGTATCACATACATCACAACGCATAATGATTTCCCCTTTCCCCTTTAGATTTCTATACTTTTATTATAATTGTTTATAAGTCAAAATAGAAGAAAAGTTTACATATTTAGATAATTAATCATCTATGAAGTTGTTATTTGTAAATATTAAATCTTTTCTTCTCACGATCTATCCAAATCAATGAAACAATCACATCAATAAATCATAACCATGATAAACAACACTATTTTCTCTATCATTTTATATTTATATATATATTTATGTATAAATATATATATAAATATGATATATTATAAATGAGGTGATTTATTATGGGACATATTACAATTAGACCAATATCTGATTTGAGAACGAAATTAACTGAAATATCAAAAGAGATACATGAAAGCAACCAGCCTATTTATCTAACAAAGAATGGATATGGAGACATGGTTCTCATGAGTATGGAGGCTTATCAAGAAATGATTGAAAACAATGAAATATATTTAAAAATGAAAGAAGCGGAAATTTATGCTGAATTAAATACTAAACGATTAAGCCATGAAGAAGTATTTAATAACTTGCATGAATTCATTGATAGTCTTTAATGAATGAATACAAAATAGAATATTTACAATTATTTAAAGACGATTTGAATGATATTGTAAAATATATCACATTAAAACTTGATAATAAACCTGCAGCTCATAAATTAGTCAATGAAATACAAAAGAAAATAGAACTATTAAAAACAAATCCAGAAATTTATCAATATTACGATTTTATAAAACCACTCAAAAAACAATATAGATATTTTATAGTAGGGAATTATATTGTATTTTATGGTGTAGATAAAAAAACGAAGGTTGTATCTATATATAGAATCTTATACAATAAGACAAATATGAATAATGCTATAAAATAGTTCATATATCCCCTCAATCAGCTTTATATCATATAAAGCTGATTTTTATTATATAAAAGCTTATCAAATCATCATGTACGAAAAAACGCATCAACTGATGCGTTATAATGGTTTCTTTTTAATTCTACTAAAATCTCTAGGGTATTTGGATGGAGTATTCTTCACTTTATGTATATAGATGTTACAACGATGATCGTTTTCATCTGTTAATGTGAAGCTTTCCTGCCTCATGACTTTTCCACCTAATTTTTCTATACCCTGCATAGCTTCCTGTAGTTCTTCTTGAGCTTTTAATCCTTTTAAAGTTATAAAATCTCCATCAACTTTCACTAAAGGTAAGCATAATTCATCTAAAATATTTAATCTAGCGACTGCTCTTGCTGTCACAATATCAAATGCTTCACGATGTTTAACTGCATATTCTTCAGCTCTCGCACTTATAGCATTAACATCTTTTAAATCTAAAACTTGGATTAAATGTTTTAAAAATGTAATACGCTTTGAAAGCGAATCAACTATAGTGACTTTTAATTCTGGATAGACAATCTTTAAAGGAATAGAGGGGAAACCTGCGCCTGCTCCTACATCACATAAAGATTGATTGGACAAAGCATAATCAAATGAAATCGTTAATGAATCATAGAAATGTTTCAAATAAACATCTTCTTTTTGAGTAATGGCAGTTAAATTCATTTTTTGATTCCATTCAACTAATGTTTGATAATAAAGTTCAAACTGTTCAAGTTGTTTTGATGTTAAAGTGATACCTTTATCTAAAAGGGCTTGTATAAATTGTTCCTGATTCATATATACCTCTTAATAATGTTGTTTTAAATAGATCAACAAGACTGAAATATCAGCTGGATTGATTCCTGAAATACGTGATGCCTGAGCAATTGTGACTGGTCGAATTTCAGATAATTTTTGTTTAGCTTCTAAAGAAAGATTTAAAACATCTTCATAATCAATATCTTGAGGAATATGTTTTTCTTCCATTTTTCGTTGTTTTTCTACTTGTCTTAAAGTCTTATCAATATATCCCTTATATTTAATTAAAATAGTCACTCTTTTTTCTTCTTCTAAAGTTAAATGTGCATCTTCTATATAGGGTTTTAATTTCTGATAATCCATCTCAGGTCTTTGGAGTAAAACTTTTGCACTAATTCCTTCTTTTAAAGGTGTTGAACCTAATGCAACCAATAATTCATTAATGTCATGTTTTGGTGTAAAACGAATAGTATCTAGTCTTTCAATTTCAGTATGAATATGATTCATCTTTTCCAAATAAGCCTGATAAACTTCCTCTCTAACAAGACCTGCATCATATCCATATTGTCTTAATCTTTCATCCGCATTATCATGTCTTAATAATAAACGATATTCAGCACGTGATGTTAACATACGATAGGGTTCTTTTGTTCCTTTTGTAACCAAATCATCAATCATAACACCAATATAAGCCTCATTTCTTTTTAAAATTAATGGTTCTTCATGATTGATTGTCTTAACAGCATTAATACCTGCCATTAATCCTTGAGCTGCTGCTTCTTCATAACCACTTGTTCCATTGATTTGTCCTGCTGTAAAAAGATTTTTAATCACTTTTGTTTCTAATGATGGCCATAATTGTAATGGATCAATTGCATCATATTCTATCGCATAAGCATATTTTAAAATCTGACAGTTTTCCAATCCTGGAATCGTACGTATCATTTGTTCTTGAATATCATGAGGCATGGATGTTGAAAAACCTTGAACATAAATGGTATTCATTTCTTTGGATTCTGGTTCTAAGAAAATCTGATGTTGTGGTTTATCAGAAAATTTCACAACTTTATCTTCAATAGAAGGACAATATCTTGGTCCTATTCCTTTGACAATCCCAGAATACATACTACATCTTGATAAATTATCTTTAATAATTTGATGTGTTGTTTCATTTGTATATGTTAAATAACAAGGAGTTTGTTTTTCAATAGGAACAAATGTTGTTGTTTCATAACTAAATGCAAGAGGTTCGTCAGTGCCTGGCTGTAATTGTGTTTTTGAATAATCCACACTGTTGATTTCTACTCTTGGAGGTGTTCCTGTTTTCAGTCTTTGAATACGGAAGCCTAAATCTCTCAGTTGATCAGATAAATACAATGATGGCTTTTCCTGATCAGGTCCACTTGGTGTCTTTTGATCTCCAACCATGACTTCAGCTTTTAAATAAGTTCCTGTTGTTAAAATGACAGTTTGTCCCTCATAAGCTGTGCCATCAGCTAAAGTCACTCCTTTGACTGTCTGATTTTCAATGATTAATCCTTCAACCATAGCTTCTATGATATCTAAGTTTTCCTGTTGTTTTAAGACATTTTGCATATAACGTGGATAGGCTTTTTTATCTGCCTGAGCACGTAATGATTGGACTCCTGGTCCTTTGGCCGTATTTAACATCTTCATTTGCAAGTATGTCGCATCCGTTGTTTTCCCCATCTGACCACCTAAAGCATCTATCTCTCTGACAATAATTCCTTTTGCTGGTCCACCGATAGAAGTATTACAAGGCATAGATCCGACATTTTCAAAATTCGATGTCACTAACAATGTTTTCTTCCCTATTCTTGACGTAGCTAAACATGCTTCAATTCCTGCATGTCCTCCTCCTACAACAATGACATCATACATTTTCCCTCACACTCCTTTAATCTGTTTCATCTTAGCACAAAATATTCATATTATCAAATTGAATTATTCATACATTCTTAATAGATAAAACTTTTAGGTATCTTGAAGTTTTGTTGCGCATAAAATGAAGCATATGCTATAATACTTTTGAGGTGAAAACTTATGAATCCTAAAGACATATTAGAAAAATATTATCATTTTGCAGTTGTAGGAGTCACTCCTAATCAAGAAAAATACGGTTATAAAATCTTTAAGCGTTTATTAGAAAAGGGATATCAGACTTATGGTGTATCCCCTATCTATCAAAATATAGATGATTATCATATTTATCCTCATTTAGAGGCTATTGATCACCCTATTGATGTTGTGGTTTTTGTGGTCAATCCAAAATATGCCTATGATTACATTGATGAAATGTCTGGCATTGGTATTCGTTATGCATGGATGCAACCAGGAACATATGATGATCAATTATTACAATATATGAAAGATCAAGGCATTACACCTATTCTTGCCTGTATCTTAGTTGAAACAGAGTAAATCAGTTTAAAAACTGATTTTTTTTATAACTCATTTTGTATAACTTGATGATTTTGGTCATATAAAGTCCAATCATCTATATGACAGGAAGACCCATCTAACATATAAATGTCAAGGATATGGGAATCATTGATTTCTTTTTCATAAATCTTTCCATCATTCACAAAAGAATATTGAGAAGCATTTTGTTTATTCTTCCCATAAACAACAATAATAGCCTGATTAGAATCTGCATAATTGAAAGTATCTATGTCCTTGAAAGAAGAACTCTCTCCCCATAATTGATAGTTATTCATCCATAAATTCTGAACACTTTCATAAATAAGCAAATGGCTTTGAGCTTGATCATCTTGATAAACTATAAAATACAAATTATCCTGATATTTTACTTTTTCAATTGTTTCAAAATGACGATCTCTTTTTGATATATCTTGAATAAGATAACTATAAAAATCTTGTGGCTGATGTCGCATAATCATGACAAGACATCCAATAATGATAAGCAATAATAAAAAAATATACATATTCAAATACTTTTTCAAATGATTCATAAACATGTGTAAATCTCCTTATAAAAAACCTTTCCATTCTTATTCATTTTATATCATGTCATAATCCACCTGGCTTTGCGATTTGTTAATATGAAGTTTAAGTTAATTTTATGTAAAATAAAAAATATGTTTTCATCATCATATTTCCATTAATCGTACACATCTTTATATTATAATAAAAGTAGGAAGGTGAGTCTTATGAAACAATATTTATATTACTTTTTTTCACGTTACATCTTACTTTATTTTTTTCTCTCTATAGCTGCTATTGGATTTATGTATGCACCTGAACTTTATCCTCCTATCATGATTCTCTTTTTATGGATTTACACATTTATGCTCAAAAGAAAAAACAATCTTCAAAAAGACTATTTTCTTTTTCAAGCTTTCCTTGTTCTATTGATTTCAATAGCTCTATGTATTTCTTTTATTCTTTCTCAAGGTTATTTATCTTCTCCCTACTGGAATATCTTCTATATTATTACCCTTCCTTTTAGTCCATTGATTTTATCCTCTACGACTTTTGGAAATTACTCCGTTGTTTTTATCAGTCCTATTATCATTCTTCTTGCCCATTTCATTTTCATTTACGCTATGACAAAACCTCAAATCCAAACACGTCGTATCACTATATGGTCATTAGTCATGATAATAACAACAACGACCAGTCTGTACATTTACCAGAATAGCCCTTCTCAAAAATTTAAGGGCGGACATGATTTTGACTACATGAATGGTTATTCCAGCACTGATTTATCTCAATTCTATCCTTACACAGAAAATAGCCAGCTTGTAGAGCTTCAAGAACCAAGTACTTTTACTATTGAAAATGAAAAAGATATGCCTATTCTTGATGGGGCTGAAGCCTGTTATCCTGTCTACAGTGCCATTGCGAAAGCTGTCTATAAAGATATTGATCAGATAGAAAAGGCCTATAGTGAAACAGAAAACTACAATTATTATAATACCAATGGCAAAATTGTCACATTCACCAATACATCTGTAGGTTATACACGTTTAATCAATGGTGAAGTTGATATGTTCTTTGGAGCCAAACCATCAAAGTCACAATTAGACGAGGCTAGAGAGGCTGGTGTTGAATTTGAATATACACCTATTGGTCAGGAAGCTTTTGTATTCTTTGTTAATGAGGATAATCCTGTCTCTCATTTATCAACTCAACAGATTAAAGATATCTATCATGGCGATATTACAAACTGGCAGGAAGTTGGTGGACAAAACAAAGACATTCTCGCTTTTCAAAGACCTGAAAGATCTGGCAGTCAATCTATGATGACCCATTTCATGGGAGATGTTTCATTAAAGGAACCTCTTCAATATGAATATGTTTCAGCAATGACTGGTATTATTACTGATACAGCCCAATATAATGGTGAAAAAGATGCCATTGGATATACATTTAGATACTTTTTAGAAGGGCTTCATCAAGAACAAAATGTAAAAATATTATCTGTTGATGGTGTTGAGCCAACGACTGAAAATATTAAAAATCAGACATATCCTATATCTACTTATTTATATTGTGTGACTTTAAAATCAAATCAAAAAGAAAATGTTAAAAAATTAAAAGACTATCTTCTCTCTTCACAGGGACAATATATTATTGAAAAAACAGGTTATTGTGCATTAAATTAGAAAAGGAGTTCCATTCATGAAAAAAGTAATCAGTTTATCACTTTTGGTCATCATTATGATAATCATCTTTCTATTTTGTTTAAGTCCAATAACAAAGGATTCGATGACACATGTTGCAAAAGAAGACACACTATATTCCAACGCCTTAGACTATGTCATATCCAAACAAAAGAATGCTTCTTATAATAAAGATAAGGAAGACTATCATATTTTTACAGATTATATTCCTTATGGTATTGAAGAAACAGGTCATTATCAACATATCTTTATGTGGATACATTTAGAAAGTTTCTATGTTTTGAATGATGAACTTATTCAAGATGAAAGCTTTTCTATTCCTTATAAAATCACTTACAAAGATAACCAGGTCATTCAATGTGAAACGCCTGAAAGCGGAAATCTTTATATTGATTCTATTCAAAGGCTATTTCCACCTCAAATACAAAATCATATCTTAAATCACTCATCCCATTCATTTGATTTAAGTCAACAAATTCAAGAACACTATGCTTATCTTCCTTCACCAGATATAGCTCATACTGTCTGTTATTAAGCTTACTATAACGAACAGTTTAAAACTTATTGATGAATAAAATCTTTGTATAGTATTTATTCTCTATACAAAGATTTTCGTTTTCCCATCTTTTGTTATTATGGGATACACAAATATATGATATAGTTTGGAAAAAGGAGATGATGCGATGGATTTATATTTTGTATTAGTTGGATGTGTTATTCTTATATGTATTTTATTAAATCGTTTTTTAGATAAATTGGCTATTCCTTCTCTTTTATTTTTTATTCTTTTAGGAATGCTTTTAGGTGAAAATGGTATTTTAGGTGTTGTTTTTAATGATTATCAGATTGCCGAAATGATTTGTTCAACCAGTTTGATATTCATCATGTTCTTTGGTGGTTTTGGAACCAATTTGAAAGTAGCCAAACCAGTAATTGTCAAATCTATTGTCTTATCAACACTGGGTGTCTTATTAACAGCATTGCTGGTTGCGGGATTTGTTTATTATGTTTTAGATTTATCATGGTTACAGAGTTTATTAATTGGATCCGTCATTTCTTCTACTGATGCAACATCTGTCTTTAATATTTTACGTTCTCGTCATTTATCTTTAAAGTATGGAACAGACTCATTATTAGAAATTGAATCAGGATCGAATGACCCAGTTTCATATATGTTAACAATATCTGTGATTATGATTATGACAGGACAAAACATATCTTTACCAGTTATGATTTTTCAACAAATTATCTTTGGTTTATTATGTGGTTTTTGTATTGGAAAAATCATAGTGAAAATTTTAAATGAAGTTCATGTCAATGAAAGCTATGAAAATACAGTTATTATTTTTGCGAGTAGTATTATCACTTATGCTTTTTCTAATCTGATTGGTGGAAATGGATATTTAAGTGTTTATATTTGTGGCATCATTTTAGGTAATAGTTATATTCCCCATAAAAAAGACATGGTTCATTTTTATGAAACTCTTACAAAAATGGCACAAGTCTTAATCTTCTTTTTATTAGGATTACTTGTCACACCATCCGAACTTCCAGAAGTTATTATTCCTGCCATTTTGATTATGATTTTCTTAACATTTGTAGCTCGTCCTTTATCTATTTCTGTACTCCTTGGTATGTTTCGTTCACCATTGCGACAAATGGCCGTTGTATCATGGGCAGGATTAAGAGGTGTTGCATCAATCGTCTTTGCGATATACACTGTGCTTTATCAAGTTGATTTACCATTTGATTTATTTAATCTTGTCTTTTGTATTGTCTTATTTTCACTTTCTATTCAGGGCTCACTTCTACCATGGATTTCAAAGAAATGTCATATGATTAACCCACAAGTTGATATATTACGTACATTTAATGATTATCAGGAAGATAATGATATGTGTTTTGTGAAAATGAAAATAGGTCATAATCATCATTTTAAAAACCTGAAGCTTAAAGATATTAATGCTGATGATTTGTTAGTTATTTTAATCGCAAGAGATCACCAAACTTTGATTCCTAATGGTGATACAGAAATATTAGAAGGAGATTTACTTGTTTTAGCCGCAAAGCAATTTGAAAACAGAGAAAACATTCGTTTAGATGAAACCCATATTCATTCATCACATAAATGGAAAGACAAGCTTGTTAAGGATATTTCTTTACCTGCTAAACAGTTAATTATCATGATTCAAAGAAATCATCAATCTATTATCCCTAATGGAACAACGCCTATCTTAGAAAATGATATTCTTGTGACAATTGAAACACAGGATGAAATATAAACATAGAAAAAGACTTCAAAATTCAATTGTTTGAAGTCTTTTTATTATTATTTATAAAATTGAGGTAGGTATTTTTTATGGGCTTCTAGCATTTCATCTAATATCTTTTTAGCAGTGATTTCACTTTGAATAAGAGGGTTAATTGTCATCGCAACTAAAGCATCATCATAATTTCCACTTAGTGCAACATTTGTTGTTAAAATTTCAAAAGCTTTTAACTGATGAATTAAACCAACTGTTTGTAAAGGAAGCTCTCCGACTGGGATAGGAACAGGTCCATCTTTTGTGATTTTACAGCTCACTTCTACCACAACATCATCAGGCATATTAGAAATAGCACCTTTATTTAATGTATCAACAACTTGTATATCACCTTTATCATTATATAATGACGAAATCAAGTTGCAGGCTGCATCACTATAATATGCTCCACCACGTTGTTCCAATTCTTTTGGTTTCACATCAAGATTTTCATCTTTATATTTTTCAAATAATTCTTTTTCAACCTTTTTAACAACTTGTGCTCGACATTGTCCTTTTGCAGCATCTTCCTGACAATGTTCTAACATTTGTTGTTTTTGTAAGTAATAGCGTAAATATCCAATACCTAAATATCCATAACTATTTAAAAATTCATTTGACCAAGGTATATCTACAATATTTTTCAAAGATTCACTATTTCCCTGATCAATCATTGTTTCAATCAATTTTCGATTCGCATTTTCTCCATTCAATGTAATATCTAATGCATAAATCATATGATTGATACCACCGATTTTAACATCTAATTCATCATTGTCTTGAACATTTAAAATATGTTCAATATCTTTAATCATATTCACTGGTCCATTACATAAACCAATAAATTTCTTCCATCCTGTATGTCTAAAGACTGCTTCAGCATTAATTCCTGATGGATTCGTAAATGAAATAATCCATGCATTTGGACATAATTTTTCACAATCTTTAATAATATCAAAGATAACAGGTATTGTTCTTAAAGCTTTAAACATACCTCCTGGACCATTTGTTTCTTGTCCAATGACACCATATTTTAAAGGAATCAGTTCATCTTTTTCTCTCGCATCTAATTGCCCAACTCTAAATTGAGTTGTAACAAAATCAGCACCTTTCAAAGCTTCCTGACGATCAAGAGTCATATAAATCTTCATAGGGATTCCTGCTTTTTTCACCATTCTTTTTGCAAGATTTCCTACAATTTCCAACTTATGTTTTCCTTCTTCAATATCAACAAGCCATAATTCTCTAACAGGTAATTCATCATATCTTTTGATAAATCCTTCAATCAGTTCAGGTGTATATGAAGAACCTCCACCAATTGTTACAATTTTAACGCTTTTCATAATCTTCCTCCTTCAATTGACTCGCTGCACTTCTATCAAGGCAGACAATCACATTTGGATGTCTTTGAATAATAGAGCTAGGGAAATCTGAAGTCACTTCACCATAAATCATTCTTTTCACTAAATCAGCTTTCTTTTGTCCCTTAGCCATCATGATCAGTTGTTTTGCTTTCATGATTGTACCAATTCCCTGTGTGACACCTTGTGTAGGAACCTCTTCAATATGATCAAATCCATAATCAAGTGAACTTTCTATAGATTCCTGATGTAAATCCACAACATGACATGCTCCATCAAGTGGACTTCCTGGCTCATTATAAGCAATGTGTCCATCCATACCTATACCCAATATTTGAATATCAATAGGATTTTGTTCAATCAATGTTTCATATCTTTGACATTCCTCATCCATATCTTCTTTTGAACCATTTAATGCGTGGATATTTTCTGGCAAGATATCAATGTGAGAAAAAAGTTCATTTTTCATTGCTAAAGCAAAACTACGTGGATGTTCAGGTTTCAATCCAACATACTCATCTAGATTAAAGGCTTGTACATTTTGAAAACTTACTTTTTTATTTTGGTAGCTATCAATAAAATATTGATAAACACCTAATGGTGTTGAACCAGTCGCAAAACCAATTGTTGCTTGATCATGTTGTCGAATAAAATCACATATTGTCTCTCCTACATAAGCATCAAGATGCTCCTCTTTTTCAAAGACAAGAATTTTCATTTTAAATCCTCCTATTTTATAACTCTCTTCTCACATTAATAGTAACATGATTAAAGACGAGAATATACAAAAAAACAAATTTTAATTAATTCTTAATCCCATATCTTTTAAAGCATATTCTTAGACAACTTTTAATAAAAAAACCTAAATACCTTTTCTATATAAATTGACTTTATGACTTATTTATGAAGTTTAATATTGTAAAAGGCATATATATACATTCTTTTTAAGTATTTGTTTTTTTCATCATTCACTATTACAATATAAAGTATAAGGAGGAATATGAGATATGAGTTTTCAGGAGAATTTTTTATGGGGTGGTGCGATTGCTGCTAATCAGGCTGAAGGTGCATGGAACGAAGATGGCCGTGGACCAGCCAAAACAGATGTCACAACAGGTGGCTCTGTGAAAGAACCAAGATATGTGACATTTATTGATAAGGATGGAAAACCTGGTAAAGTCATCAATGGTCAACCTATCCCTGAAGGAGCAAAGTATGCTGTTTTAGATGATTATTATTACCCTAATCATGATGGTGTAGATTTTTATCATCATTATAAAGAAGATATTGCAATGTTGGCTGAGATGGGCTTTAAAATGTTTAGACTTTCTATTTCATGGTCACGTTTATATTCTCATGGTGATGAAGATCAACCTAATCCAAAAGGTGTTGAATTCTATCGTTCTGTTTTTATGGAATGTAAAAAACATAGTATTGAACCATTAGTGACAATCTGGCATTTTGATACACCATTATATTTAGAAGAACATTATGGTGGATGGAACAATCGTCAGCTTATTGATTTCTATGTGCGTTTTGCGACAACTTGTTTTAAAGAATATCAAGGGTTAGTGAAATACTGGCTCACATTTAATGAAATCAATAACACAATTATGATGTTAAATCTTTTTGGAAATCATGCTGGAGATAAAGAACATCAACAAGGTTATCAACAACTTCATTATCAATTTGTTGCAAGTGCAAAAGCGGTTCAGATTGGTCATGAAATTGATCCAAACAATATGATTGGATGTATGATTTGTGGCATTACATTTTATCCAGGAACATGTGATCCTCAAGATATTATGGCGAATCGCCATATGTGGGAAAAGAGTATTTTCTATTGTGGAGATGTTCAATGTAAAGGAAAATATCCAACTTTTGCGAAAAGATTATGGAATGAACATCATGTTCAATTAGATATCACTGAACAAGATTTAGAAGATTTAAGAAATGGTTGTGTAGATATGTATACATTCTCTTATTATATGTCTTCTATTGAAACAACACATGAAACAGATGATATGGTTTCTGGTAACTTTGCTGCGGGAGCTAGAAATCCTTATTTAACATATTCTGATTGGGGTTGGGCACAAGATCCTTTAGGTTTACGTTATTATCTTGAAATGATTTATGACCGTTATGAAAAACCAATCATGGTTGTCGAAAATGGATTAGGTGCTTATGATACATTAGAAGAAGATGGAAGTATTCATGATGATTACCGCATTGATTATTTAAGAGATCATATCAAAGAAATGGGTAAAGCTATTGATAATGGTGTGAATTTGATTGGATATACAACTTGGGGATGTATTGATCTTGTCAGTGCTGGAACTGGTGAAATGAGAAAACGTTATGGATTTATTTATGTAGATAAAGATGATCAAGGTCAAGGCACTTATAATCGCTATAGAAAAGATTCTTTCTATTGGTATAAAAAAGTCATTGAAAGTCATGGTCAGGATTTAGATTAAACAAAAGGGTGTACTCAAAACAAAGAGTACACCTTTTATGTATATAAATCTGGAATTTCTCCCATATCTTCCAAATGAATATGAGAAGCATCAATTCTTACAATAGATTCATCCTGTTGGGCAATTGTGGAAGGTAATGTTCCATTGAGTTGTCCTCTCACACTTTGCGCTCTTAACTGACAGAACTCTTGAAATGTTTCTACCCCTAAAAGATAATCCTGATACGAACAAAATGCAGTCGGATCTTTTTGAATATAAGAATCAATCATTTTTGTTGTATCTTTAACTTTCTTTTCAAAATACCCACTTTCAAAATATTCACTTATGAATTGATCAAAGTATTCGTGGTACTGTTGATAATATTCATCATGTAGCATCACATGATGATACAATGGTCTGTTTAACATGACTTCTTTGGTATATGGCGTATTTATTGGAAAATTCACATATTGCGTTGTATCATTGCTGGGATTTGGCATTCCTAATGCATAAGTTCCATAAGCCAAATTATAATCCCAAGGAAGCATTGAAATCATGCCATCTTCTTCATATAAGAAATAATTATGTCCTGTTGGACCCAGATAGCTATCTAAATTTACCACAAAGACCTGTACAACAAAATATCTTAATACTTCATCAATATTGACAGCTTTGGTTAAATCTTTATTTTCATCTAATATTTTAAGTGATTGAATTAATCTTTCTTTATCTTCTCTATCAATATCAAATTTCGCATTATCAAAAAGGTTAGGATAAGATTCAATACGGTCATCAATATATTGAAGTGCTAAATCCTTATTAGCTGCATAAACATCTGTATATCCAGGTTTATATAATATGCCATAATCTTTTCCAAAATGTCTTCTTGCGAAAGCTTCTTCTGGCTCTTCGATTGCTAGAAAGAGGCCCCAATCCTGTTGATTGATTGTCACCCAAACATAACTTGTTAATGGTGTGGGAACTCCCATAAAAGACATCATATCATAAGTCATATAATTTTTAAGATAGGCATTATCTTGAAAAGAACAGTCTAAAGTAAACTTATCTAATCCATAATAATGATAATTTTCATCATAATGATCAAACTCTATTTTAAGACTAAAACGATCTAATTGATACCTGTCAATCAGTTCTAATGAATTATGCCCCTTAACCCTTAATCCAACCATATCAAATTTTTCTCCATCAATCGTTATGGTACAGACATGATAGTCTTTATTTGCTGCCTGATCAAAAAAAGATTCCGGATTATCTAATTCAATATCAATCGTATGAACACGTTGATTATCAAATAGCTTATTCATATATGGTGGAGATGTGTGGGCTGGTTCAATTCCCCAATGATCAAAAAACATAAAGCCAATCGTAAATATAAGTGATATACAGATACAAACAATGACAATGCCATCAATATACTTACTTTTTATCATAATCTAATTCATATAATCTCCATTATAAGAAACCATCACAGTATAAAGAATGCCTTCCTTCTTGGATAATTCATTGATAAAAAGTGTTTCCTGCTGCTTAAGTCTCACTTCATAATTTAATTCTATACAATCTGGCTTTATACTTTTACTTTTCAAAGAACAGGCATCTACATGTCTTTGAATAAATTCCATAGCCATCTGTTCGTGATCTGTATTATCACAATGGACAACTAAAATATAGGGCTTTTGAATATTCTTTTGATTTGAAAAAACAATCAGTATGATTCCTATAAAAAGACTTCCAATGACTGCTAGTGGAATAAGTCCTGCTGCCAAAACAATTCCCACCGCAATACTCCAGAAGAGAAAAGCTATATCCATAGGTTCTTTAATGGCTGTACGAAATCTGACAATAGAAAGTGCCCCAACCATTCCTAAAGATAAAATAATATTACTTGTGATTGCTAAAATAACAAGTGTTGTAATCATTGTCAATGCAATAAGCGTTGTCGCAAAGCTTGACGAATACATCAATCCACTATAACTTTTCTTATAAACAAAGAAAATAAACAATCCCAATGTAAAAGCTAAAACAAGTGCAATACCCATATCTAATAATGTCACTGCATTGACATTTTCTAAAAAATTTGATTTAAAAATATCCTGAAAACTCATCCTTCCCCTTCTTTCTACCAATCCATCATGCGACATTGCGCAAATTTTGAATATGATGATGTTTTTTGTGAAATACCTTGTACTGACATTTTCACAATTTCAGGTAAAAATTCATTATATTTCACTTCTAAGATATAATGATTGTCAATTGGTATTCCATGTTTAAGATTTAAGAAATCCTTTTTATTTTGATATGTACAAAGATGATGGTCAATGGTTAATCGAACACGTGATATTTCATAGACATATGCCTGTCTTTGATAAGAAACAATTACACTTGGCTGTAATAATTTTCCTTTGATTTGACTGTAAAAGTCTATCATTAACGGATTTTCACTTTTCAATAGAAAATCAACTTCTCCATTTAAAATATCTTGAACCTGTTCAACAGATAGACGTGCTGTTTGTTTGGCACATAATCCATTATGTTTGATTTTCTTTTCTAAACGTATAAAACTTAAATCATGATTATAATAACGAATGCGAAATTTCTCTCTTTGAGACACACCAGCCAGTTTTTCTTTTAAAGCCTGGTCATAAGGTGTATCAAAATAGAGACTATGCACATGATAAAAGCCATCTTTTTGACTATATTTGTCTTGTTGAAATAAGACATCAAAGCGACTCGTTAATATTTGAGCTTCCAGTGGATTGATTCTATGTTTCATTTCATGTCGATAAGTGACTGGCTGATACTCAAAAATCATATTTTATCCTCCCCTAGCTGATAAAATGGAACTGATAAACTTTCTACATTTCACTTTCAAATGATACAATCTCTCCACTAATCGCATTCACTTTATAATGATACTTAGCAAATTCATCTGTAAATTCAACAATATATATAAGCTGGTTATCCTGAACATCCAAATCATCACGATATTCATAAACATTTTCTTCAGTGACCTGTGCATGTTGTAAAACTTTTGATTTCACCTGTTCATTTGTTAAATAACCACTATGACTTTCCACACCATCAATTGTAATAGACTTAAAATTCAAATGTTTGTAATGTATCAATGTATTTAAATCGTTAATAGATAAATGAATTAAATCTTCAAAATCATAATCAGGACTGACATTAATTAATTTTTGTATTAATGTAACTTTTCCAACAGAGATTCCATATTGCTTTGCAAGTGCTTCTCTTTCTTTAGAAAAGTCATAATCCTGAGAAACAACTGAAGCTTCTAATGAATAACCAGATAATATATCTTTCACATCCGTTGCGACATCTTGCTTTAATGCATTTCTTTTTTCTTGATCACTTCCCTGTACACTGACCAAGACTGAATTCTTAGCTTCGCTAATATAGCCATGTTTAAACATACTTCCAATCACAGCATTGACAGCGACATCCAAATCCGTATTTTTTAAATCCATGTCATCTAAAACAAGTACAGCATCATCATTATGACAAATTACATCATCAACACGTCTTTGATTATTGACTTTAAGTTCAATACTTGGATTGACTTCAAACGATACTGAATATGCATCTGGAGTTTGTAAAGTTATAAATGAAAAGATGCATATACAAGCAATGGTTAATATTGATAATTGCCATTTGATATTGAAATGTTTATTTTTATGTTTGTCTTCTTGAATAGGTTGAACAAATTGAATATCTTCTAGCAGTTTTTCTTTCTTTGAAGGCATATGAATATCTTGAAATTCTTCTCTTATTTTTCTTTTTATATCTTTATTTTTCAAGGCTCATTCCTCCAGACTTTTTCTAATCTTCTTCAAAGAACGGTGATATTTATTAAGAACAGTTGACAATTTTAAATCCATCACTTGTGATATTTCTTTAAATGTTAAACCCTCTACAACATGTAAGATGATGATTTCTCTTTCTTCCTGATACAAAACATCCATCATTTTTTCAATCATCATCTTATCATGTATATCATTTATACTTTCATCTACGGAATCAATATGATAATCTACAACTTGTTCTCTGCTTGATTTTCTTAATGACATATAAGTGATATTTCTAGAGATTGTTATGATCCAGGCTTTCGCATGTCCGTTCCCTTTATATAAATGTGCATTTTTATAGATTTGAATAAAAGTATCATGGGTCAGATCTTGGGCATATTCTTTTGCATGAACAATACTATAGATATAACGATAGACTTCATTATACATAAGATCATAAATATCCCCAATCACACGATTATCATCTTTTAATGCTATTAATAAGTTTTCCAGATTGTTCTCTTTTAACATCACTTTATCTCTCCCATGATGTTAATATCACATTAAATAGATAGTTATGTCTTTCTATCTTTGTAAAGTTTATATTAATTTTATGTTAATTAATCATCGTAATTAGAATTATCATTTGTATCGTCATAATTAGAATTCTGTTGTGAATCATAATTAGAGTTTTGGTCATAATTTGAAGACTGGTTATTGTTTGAACTTTGATTATAGTTTGAATTCTGATCATAGTTAGAATTTTGTGAACCTGTATTCGTATTTTGTGATCCAGAACTTGTGTTTGTTGACGAATTTGATGATTGATTTGAATTATAGTTCGAATTATCATAATTTGTATTATCATAATTTGTATTCTTATTTGATGATGAATTTGAAGTTGCTGGCTTGCTTGGGCTTGATGGCTTACTTGAACTTGATGACTGGCTTGAGCTAGATGACTGATTTGTGCTTGCCGGTTTACTTGTTCCATAATTTGATGTATCGTAATTTGTATTGTCATCATTTGTCTTTGGTTTTGAATTTGTACTTGTAGATGCCTTTGATTTTTCAGGTTCTACTTCTCTTTCTACGACACCTTTTGTAGCACTGACTTCATATTCATATTCACTTTGATTATACTGAAATTCAATATCATAAGTCAGGACACCATTTTCTGTATCATAATCAATTTCTAGATTTTTTATCTGATCTTGAGTTAATGACGCATTTTTTAGTGCAATATTTAAAGCTTCATCACGACTAATATATTGTTTTGTACTGACTGTCCCTACCATATTTTGATTATTTTGATCATCATCTATTGATTGATGAATTAAAATAAGATCCTGTGCATTCAATTTCACTAAGTCTTCTACAGTATATTGTTTTTGTGTCTGATCATCATCCATAATATCTTCTATCAGATTAGCCTTACCATAAGAAATACTATATTTCTTCATTAAATTTTCTATATCATCATCAATATCAATATTTTGTGAATATATAGCTCCTTCAATAGAATAATTCTGTAATGTTGTATAAATATATTGACTTAATTCTTCTTCTAAAGCTGTACGTTTTGTTTCATTATCATTTTCCACTGATAATAAAACTGTATTTTGATTAGCATTTAAATAACCATTTTTAACTAACGATCCTAATAATGCATTTAATGCAACATTGGCATCTGCCTGTTTTAAATCCATATCCTGTAAAACCTTTTTAGCATCATCATTAACCGCAATAGCATCTACAACTTTATGATCATCATCTAATTGTAATTGAATACTTGGATTGATATCCAAAGTGACAAGACTCGTATATTTTTGTACATTTTGACCACTTCCACATCCTGTCATTAAAAACATTGCTAATAAACTTATTCCCCATAATTTTAATTTTTTCATTTTTTTCAACTCCTTTACCCTATCAATGCATAAGAATCCTTTTTTATCACATAAAATATGAAAAAATAAAAAAATGATTTCAAAATTGATTTGAAACCATCTTTTATGCCTTATTCCTGTTGAAATTCTTCCAATATTTTTAATGAACTGCTTGTTCCTATACGACTGGCTCCAGCTTCAATCATAGCTTGACAAGTTTTCCAATCACGTATTCCTCCAGCAGCTTTGACTTTCACTTCATTACCTACTATTTCTTTCATTAAACGCACATCTTCCACAGTTGCTCCTGAAGTGCCAAAACCTGTACTTGTTTTAATGTAATCCGGTTTAACCTCTTTAGCAATTTCAGCCATTTTTACAATCTCTTCCTTTGTTAAATAACAATTTTCAAAAATTACCTTACAAATCACATGATTTTCATGACACAGTTCAACAATGCTTCTCATTTCCTGTTCAATATAATTCCAATCATGCATCTTTGCTTTACCAATGTTTATGACATAATCTATCTCATCTGCACCATCATCAATAGCCTGCTTTGTTTCAGCCAATTTGATATCTAGTGTTGTTTGTCCTAAAGGAAAAGAAATAGCTGCTCCCACATGAATATTTGTTCCTTTTAATAACTCTTTACATAACTTCACAGGTTCACTGTTAATGGCTACCATTGCCGCTCCAATACTTTTTGCTTCATTACATAATTGAATAAAATCATCTCTTGAGGCATAAGCCTTTAAAAATGTATGATCAAATATACGCGCAAGTTCTTCTTTTGTCATGATGTATACCTCCTATTGATTCTATTATATCATGAGACATAAAAAAAGAGATAGTTTCATTCCTATCTCCAAAAATTAGCATTTCCACTACCAAGAGAAATAACTTCAAATTTGGTATTATATGAAGTTCCTCCACCAAAATATTTATTTCCAGAACCTTCACTACCATTAAAAATATCTATCTTATTTCCCTTAATAGCTCCACCACGATCCACAACAATTCCATAAATAGTTCCTTCTGTATTCAAATTATGATTTGAAATTTTAATCACAGTTCCAAATGGAATAGAACGATCTGCCGCTAAACAATAATATTTCTTTCCATTATAATATAAATATGGCGAATTTGTATTATTGACACCACTTGTAGGTGATAGCTTAACCCCTGATGATGAAGTACCTCCACATCCTGTACAATCTCCACCATATAGAGTTAAACGACCAGTAAATGTTGTTCCTTCAAGGACACCACCATATTGAATAATTTTATCCACTGGTTTTTCAATAATTTCTTCTTTAATCATTTGTTTATTTGTTTCTTTTCCATTGGCATAAGTGAAAAGATAAGTTCTTTTTGCTTTTCCATCTTTTCCTTCTTGAACAACTGTTTTTGTCCAGCTTCCACTACCTTTTGTTTTTGTTGAGTATGGTATTTTCTCTATTTTTTCTACTGTTTTTGTTTCAACTCTTGTGATTTCAATATAATCATCTTGTTGAACAATCTCTTCTTTATCTTTATTTAAAGTATCTTTTGTATCTAACTCAACATTCAATTCATTTAAGACATTTGATACTGTATCCTGCTTGACCAAATAATCCTTTTCCTCCTGCAATCCATCTTTTAATGTAATGTCTACAGTTGGAATAAAATTCGTAATCTGATTGACGGCTCCAGATGATACAGTTGCTAACATAATAACAACGTATACAACCGCCATTGCTAAAATTCCTTTTGTTCGGCTATCAGCCGAGACAATCGCCTCTTTAGCTTTGTTTAACATAAAATATCCTCCTTATTTAATCCCAAACATTTTTTTGGCATTAAATGTTGTGATTCTAGCAACGTCTTCTATCTCCATGTTCTTAAGCTTTGCTATTTCCTGGGCAATATACACAACATTTGCTGGCTCATTCAACTTTCCTCGAAATGGGTGAGGTGTTAAATAAGGGCAGTCCGTTTCAATCATCAAATGATTTATATCAATTGATTTCGCAACTTCCTTAGGGACTTTTGCATTCTTAAATGTCACGGGTCCAGCTAACGATATTTCAAAACCTATATCAACATAGCGTTTTGCCATTTCAGCCGATCCACTATAACAATGCATAATGCCATAATGTGCAGTTTGTTTTAAGATATTGTAAGTATCTTCATAGGCATCTCTAGCATGAATCACAATGGGCTTTTGATATTTTTTAGCAATTTCAATTTGCTTTATAAAAATATCTTTTTGCTTTTCATGAGGGACTTCTTCCCAATAATAATCTAAACCTATTTCTCCTAAAGCCACTACACATGGGTCCTGAAGCAATTTTTCAATTTCATTTAAATCTTCATCAGTTGTATCCTTACAATCATTAGGACTTATTCCGACTGCTGCATAAATAAATGAATACTCATGAGCTATCTCAACAGCCTTCTTTGATGACTCTAAATCATATCCTACAACAACCATATTTTCGACTTGATGATCTAAAGCATTTTGAATAAATTGATCTCTATCAGGATACAATTGTTCACTATTTAAATGTGTATGTGTATTGAAATACATCTCCATCACCCTGAGGCATAATAACAAATATTTAAAGCTTTGTCAAATTTCTAAAAACACAAATATACAATTATTCCCATTTTATCGACATTTTTCTTATTACAAAGTATCCTCATTTGTTAATATAACAAATAGATAAAACTTTACTTTTGAAATATTCCAAGTTATCAATTATGCTCTTATCATGTCAAAAAACGTTGAAATCACAGACATCATATTTATAGTATGTCTATTTCTCAATGATTTAATCGTTTTATCTAAAATTCATTTCACAAAATATATTATGTTATCCTTGATAAAATATTTATTATCATATTTTGTTACTAAATATTATAAACTACAAAACCTCCACCAGTATATATATGAGGTACTGATTTCTTCACCGCTCACAATTAATTTAAAGAACTCTTTCAAATTAAATAAGCTGATAAACACATCAAGTATCAAAAGATATCTATAAAATTGTTATTGAAAATTTTCAATATTTATCAGACAATATTTTAGATATAAAAAGCTGTAGTGAAACTTTATCATAATTGTTTCATTACAGCTTTTAAACATATTTAATAATTATCCTTTAAAATCAAAATGTTGGAATACATCACTAACAGGTAAATCATTTTCAATACTTTCAATTGTATATGCTAATAACTCAGCTACACTAATTTGTACTAATTTATCAAAACGTTTTTCTTCTGGAATAGCAATTGTATCTGTAATAATAACTTCTTTTGCGACACAATCTTTTAATCTATCTACTGCTGGTCCTGATAATACACCATGAGTACAAGCAATATAAACATCTTTAGCACCTTTTTCTTTTAAGATTTGTGCTCCAGCTACAATTGTACCAGCTGTGTCAATCATATCATCAATTAAGACACAATTCTTACCTGCAACATCCCCAATAATACCCATAACTTCAGCAACGTTTGGTTTAGGACGTCTTTTGTCAATAATAGCAATTGGACAATCCAATGCTTCTGACATTTTTCTAGCACGCGTTGCTCCTCCATGATCTGGTGATACAACACATAAATCTTCAATATTTTTATTTTTAATATATCTACAAATAAGAGGTAAAGCTTCCATTTCATCAACTGGAATATCAAAGAATCCCTGAATTTGACGTGCATGTAAGTCTACTGTCACAACTCTATCAACCCCAGCTACTGTTAATAAGTCAGCAACTAAACGTGATGTAATTGGTTGTCTTGGCTTTGCCTTACGATCTTGTCTAGCATAACCAAAGTATGGTATAACTGCTGTAATTTCTTTTGCTGATGCACGTTTTAAAGCATCAGTTAAAACTAAAATTTCCATTAAGTTTTCAGTAACTGGATTTGATGTTGATTGTACAATAAAGACATCTTTTCCACGTACTGATTCTTCAATTTCAACTAAGATTTCACCATCTGCAAAATGATGAACTTTACTTTTCCCAACTTCTGTCCCTAAAATATCAGCCATTGAATGAGCTAATTCCTGATTAGATGATAAAGCAAATATTGTTATGTTATTTTTCATTTTTACCCCATATTCTCCTTATTTTTTATTTTTATTTCGTCTTTCGTATTCTTTTTCACGTATTTCTTTTAATATCTTACTATAACCTTGTTTATTTTCTTGTCTAGCTCTCGCAATTGCCATCGCATCTTCATCAACTTCTTTAGTAATTGTTGATCCTGCTGCAATATAAGCATTCTTTCTCACTGTGACAGGAGCTACTAAATTGGTATTACATCCAATAAAGACATTATCTTCAATCTTTGTGAGTGATTTATTTTTACCATCATAGTTAGATGTAATTGTTCCACAACCAAAGTTAACATCTTGACCAACCTGAGCATCTCCTACATAAGTTAAATGTGAAGCCTTGCTTCCTGCACCAAAGTCAGCTTTTTTCATTTCTACAAAGTTACCTAAATGTGCATTCTCATGAATATGACAATTTGTTCTCAATCTTGCATATGGTCCAATATCTACACCACTTTCAATAATTGAATCACTTAAAACAGAGAATTTAATTTCAACATTATCTTTAATTTCCATATTTGTAAATTCACAATATGGTCCAATATGACAATGACTTCCAATCACTGTTTTCCCTTTTATAATACATCCTGGTTCAATAATTGTATCGTGTCCAATCACAACATCTCTACCAATATACGTATTAGATGGATCAACAATAGTCACTCCATTTAAAAGATGTTCACGATTAATACGATCTCTTAAAAATTGTGTTGACTGAGCTAATGCTACGCGATCATTAATACCACCAACTTCATCAAAATCATCAATCTTATAAGCATCTACTTTTAAACCTTGATGATTCATGATTCCAATAACATCAGTCAAATAATACTCATTTTGTGCATTATCATTTGTCACTTGACTTAATGCTTCAAATAATGCTTTATTGTCAAAACAATATTCTCCAGTATTCATTTCTGTAATATCTTTTTGACTTTCTAATAAATCTTTAAATTCCACAATTCCTGTGACTTGACCATTTTCTTTAATAATTCTTCCATAATGCGTACTTGGATCACAATCAGCACTCATAATTGTTGCCTGATTATGATGTTCTTGATGATACGCAATCAATTCTTTTAATGTTTCTTTACGAATCAATGGTGCATCACCACATAAAACAAGAGTCATTCCATCTCGATTAGCTAAAATATCTTTAGCCTGCAATACAGCATGACCTGTACCAAGTTGTTCTGTTTGATCAACAAAAGTGACATCATCCACAATTGCTTTGACTTGATCAGCTTCGTGACCAACAATCACAATTGTTTCATCTACACCTAAAGCCTTTAATTCATCTACAACATGATTAATCATTGGCTTATATAATACTTCATGTACTACTTTTGGTTTATCAGACTTCATTCTTGTGCCTTTACCAGCAGCCAATACAATAGCATATACTTTCATTTTTTTCTCTCCTTATCGCCACTATTCTAACAAAAAAATATATAAAAAAAAAGAGGAAACAGGGAAATACTTATGTTCATACCCATATTTTTCCATACTTTTTTACAAAAACAAAAGTTAGTTGTTTATAACTTCAGTGAATCCTTATTTAAAATCTCTGTTTTTCTGACAAAAGCATATCTATTCAAAAAGAACTGATACCCTTTTTCTAACAACTCCTGATCTTGAGTTAAACCAAATACACAAGAACCACTTCCAGACATTAAAGCGCCATCAAACCCTAATTCTTTCATTTCTTCTTTAATTTTTAATATATCAGGGACTATCTTTAAAGATGGTTCTTCTAGAGTGTTTCCTAAACATTTGACAACCCCCTGATAGTCATTATTTTCAATAGCTTCTTTCATATCCATGATTGGAGGATGCTCAGCATTTTTTAAATCTAACATACCAAATGATTTTTTTGTGGATACTCCTTTTTTAGGTTTAACCAACAGTACATAACAATGAAAATCCCTTGAAATAAATTCAAGCTTTTCTCCAATTCCTTTCACTAAAGCTGTTTTTTCATAAATACAAAATGGTATATCTGCTCCTACTTCTTTACCAATATCAGCTAATGTTTCCAATGATAAATTTAATTGAAAGATTTGGTTCATCGCTTTTAAAACAGCTGCACCATCCCCACTTCCTCCAGCGAGTCCTGCTTGTGTAGGAATATGTTTATAAATATGAATCTTGACTCCATAAGGAATTTGATAACGTTCTATGAGTAACTGTGCAACTTTATACATGATATTTCTTTGATCAGTTGGCATACGATTGGTATTTGCAGTAATTTGAATACCATGATCAATCTTTTCAATATAAATTAAATCATGTAATGTAATAGGTGCCATGATCATCTCTAAATCATGATACCCATCTTCTCTTTTTCTGACAACATCTAATGCTAAATTGACCTTTGCATAAGCTCTTATTTTCATTTCTCTCATCCTCTCGTTGGATATATTTTTCTTGCGACACCTCTTGTATCAATACCACCCATACCACTTTGTTTATGCGATGTATGATTGATAATATCTTCAATATCACAATAATTTCTCACACTCTCATTAGCAACCAGACTGGCAATATAAACAGGATCTAAAGCATGAATATTCATACGTTTAGGACTGGAAGCAAAGTTAGCTCCACTCGCCAGTAACATTTCATAATAAGATTGACATGCCCCAGCAATAATAATTAAGGCATCTTTGTCACTTTGATATAAACGTGCTTTTTTCACTGCTGCCATATAATCTAATGAATGTTGATAATTCTGTCCAATACTTTTATCAGCATTTTTTCTTAACGCATCATGTCCAGTAATGACTAAAATCTGAGGCTTGTGTTTCTCTAATAATTCTATCACTCGATCAGGCATCTCACTTTCTTTCATATAATAACAATCAGCCCTAATCTTTAATTCCTCATATTTCTTTTGACACATCTTCAAATATTTTTCATCACCATCAAGATGTAAAACTTTTCCTCTGATCACAGGATGTCTTTCCATCACAAAACCATCTTCTAGCTGTGGCTGAACTTCACTCAACTCTAAATCATCCAACTCACTATCTGCAATCAATCTCAGTTCTACACCTCTTAAATAATAAATATTATCTTTAATATCAAAAATCTCAAATAAGATATCGCGATTATATTTTTTCCTGACAACATAATCTCCAATTTTCATAAACCTCACCCATATATCATATGAATTTATAAATAATGTGTGAGTTTTATATAATCTTCAACACTTAATTGTTCTGGTCTTTTTTTCAAATCAATACCACATTCATTTAATATGTTTTCTGTATTTTCTAAAAACAATCCTTTTAAATTATTATAGATTGTTTTTCTTTTTTGTGTAAAAGCCTGTTTTAAAATCTGTGTTAAAAGTGGGTTATATGTCTTTTCCATCATAATAGATAAAATTGCACTATCTACTCTTGGAGCAGGTGAAAATACATTTTTAGAAACTGTCATATCTAAAGAAGCTTGACCAATACTTTCTATCATAAAAGTCAATGGACTATGATAAGAAGCATCTGTTAATTTCAGTGCCACTTCTTTTTGAACCATAACATGTATACTATCAACATCAGCCTGAGAAGTGATAATATGTTCTAAAATATCTGATGTAATATAGTATGGTAGATTTGCTACAATACAAATCTTTGAATATTGTTGTCTATAATGATTAACTATTTGTTTTAAATCAACTGTTAAAAAATCTTGAAAAATAATCTCTACATTTAAACATTCATTTAATGATTCTTCTAAAACAGCCTTTAATCTTGTATCAATTTCATAGCTCACAACATGTCCCGCCTGATAAGACAATTGTTCTGTTAAAGCTCCTATTCCTGGACCAATTTCAATAACACAAGTTTGTTGATCAATAGGCGTACAAGCCACAATTTTTTGAATGACATTTAAATCTATTAAGAAATTTTGTCCAAACTTCTTTGTGGCTTTCATATTGTATTTTTCTAATAAATACATTGTATTCGCTTTTTTTGCTATATCTTTCATTCTCTCACCTAAAACTTATTATAATCTAATTTCATCTAAAAGAAAAGCAACCTATTTCAAGCAATCAAAAAAGTATCAATCTTAACCCAAAGTTTTGAATGATACATTTTTAAAACTGACTTCAACTCCACATTATTTGAGAATTGATTTTTTGATTAAAATATATTTAATAGATGCATATAGAATTGTCGCTAATGCTATAATCAAAAAGAAATAATAAGATACAAATCCTAGAAAAGTATTTGTATAATTTGAAAGGGGAAAGATTGAAAAAAAGATAACAAATAAACAAGCTAAAATACAACCATGTTGAAATTGTAATTGTGCATCTCTTATCAAATCTTCTCTTGTGACTTTGATCTGTGATATTAATGAAGCTTGATCTGTATAAAAAATAAATTCACCACTATTTCTAAAACTGACAGGCACATTTGTAAATAATGTCCATCCCTGATCTTTCATATCTTGAATATATGTCTTTTCTAAAGAATCATCTTCGAATCTTTGATATTCAACAAGATATCCAATCTGTTTTTTATCTGATTTTTTAAAAGTAAACACCAGAAAATGTAATGGTGGAAATAATATAAATGGAACGATTGATTTTAAACAATAGCCTTTTGTTGCTTTTTTATTGATATATCTTTGAATAGCAGTCATGCCCATATCCGTTTTTATACAAAACATATCAATCCCTCCTTGTCTTTATAATTTATAATAATTGAATATGACTTTTATAGGCTCTACCAATTTGTAATGTTTCATCATTCTTTAATAAAACATGATCAGTAAAAATATTTTGAATCCATTGTTTATTGACAATAAATGATTTATGAATTTGGATAAACTGTGATGATTGAATTGTATCTAGAAAAGCTTTTAAGTTTTTTCTTTCTACCATTGTGCCATTAATAGAATGAATAATAATAGAATGTCTTAATGATTCTACATAATAGATATGTGATAAACGAATTTGAGATATAATTCCATTTCTCTGGTATTGATAGTATTGAAATTTATCCTGAATATCATGAAGCATAGTCGCTTCATACTTTTTGAAGTCTTCTGTTAATGACTCTTTTTAAAAATAAAGATTCACTTTTAATCTCATACATTCACTAATCAAATCATAGTCTTTAGGACCAATCACATAGTACAATGCATAATCAAAATGCGGTTGATCTTCAATCAGTTTTAAATCTTCTCTTTGGTGAATTTCAAAAATATAAATATCCTGATGCGTATTTTTTGAATAAGGAACAATTTGATATTCTAACTGTTCTTTTTGAAAGAACTTTTCAAATGATTGTTGAATCACTTGATTATTTTTTGAAGAAATGCTGACTCTAATCATTTTGATTGCTCCTTATCTATTCTTTCTAAGTAATAAGAAAGATGTTCATGAGAATGTAACGCATCCAAGATATGATAACCGTCTTTGAAATGAATACCCTGTTCTTTCATGAAATCAACAGCCTGATTAAAATCCTTTCTGCCTGATAATGTTAAAGCTATAAAGCTATATATAGAGCCATCATACATATGCACATGAAACCAGACATCATAACCAATGGCTCCATAAGGTAAACGTGGAACTTTCGCATATGTGATAGCGATATAATCAATCTGACTGAGTTCTATTGTCATTTGATATTCTAAACGATGCGTATGCAAAAGATGTTTAAAGAAAGACGAAATCTTCATCAACATATTATCATGATAAGTATATTGTAGTGTCTTTTGATTAACTTTCCACATCAGTTCACAATAACTGATACCTGGAAAAACAATAAATACACCTATCAAAATAATGATAACTCCCACAATATTCATACCTTGCCAAGCTGTACTCATACATAATGTCAATCCAACAAAACAAATAGCCACTAATGCTGTAAAAGCTGTTTTTAACTTAGGTTTACCAACAACATATTTCATAAGTCATCTCTCCTTTTCCATATCAATTTAAAATCTCATTCTAAATAATTCATTATGAGCATTGAAAACTTCAAATTCATCATCTTGACAGTTCAAATGCTCCACAACAAATGCTTTGATTTGTTCTTTAGATAAAGAGAACCAACCTCTCACTGATTTTTGACCATAATGAGTCCATCTTCCCATTTGATTGAATACTTTCAGAGAAATATTATCTGCATTTTTAAAAACAATAAAATAATCAAATTCTGTGTTTTCATCTAAATGCAATTGAAAAGTGCCAAGAAACGGTTTTAATTTGGATAGAAATGTTTTTTTCATATTTCCCCTCTCCTTTCACTTTTCATTTTATGCCTTTTTATACCATTGTAAATAGATATGACACCAACGACATCTTATAGACTTATTCTACTTTATTTTATGGTTGAAATCATTTATAATTTGTTGTGAGGTAAAACATTATGGATAGAAAAGAGAAAATTATTGAAGAAATCAAAAAAAGCGATAAGCCTATATCAGCATCTACACTGGCCAAAAAACTTGGCGTTTCCAGACAAATCATTGTCGGTGATGTGGCATTAATACGTGCCAGTGGAACCAATATTATTGCGACACCAAGAGGTTATATATTAGATTCCAAACAACAAAATCAAACTTATACCATTGCGGTCAATCACTCTCAAGAACAAATGGCTGATGAATTATATACGATTGTGGATTTGGGTGGATGTGCTATTGATGTTATTGTGGATCATCCTGTCTATGGACAACTCACTGGTAAATTACATTTATCATCTCGTTATGATGTTGATCAATTTATAAAAAAAGTCAATAACAATCAGGCTAAACCTTTAAGTCAATTAACTGATGGTTTACATTTACACACGATTCAATGTCCAAATGAAGACACATATCAACGTATTGTCAGTGCATTAGATGAAAAAGGATATTTATTTAAGAAGGAGATTTAATTCTTCTTTTTTTATTGACACATTTTCTTTTTTGAATATAATAGGTCATAACATGTGTCTTGACACATTAATTGACAAGGAGATGTAGAAATATGAAATCACATAAACATATGCAAGTACTCGTTTTAGCTTCATTATTAATTGCTGTAGGAACAGTCATTCCTATGTTAATGCCTAAAATTATTGTTGGACCAATGTCTTTTACCTTAGCTTCACATGTTGCGGTCATGATAGCCATCTTTATTAGTCCAGCAGTAGCCATTGCTGTTGCTTTAGGAACAACACTTGGTTTCTTTATGGCAGGTTTTCCATTTGTTGTTGTCATGAGAGCTCTTACTCATGTCATTTGGGCTTATTTAGGTGCAAAATATGCGCAAAAGAATCCACAAATCTTTGAAAAACCAATCAAAACATTACAGTTTAATATTGTGATTGCATTGATTCATGCCATTGGAGAAATGATTATTGTGATTCCTTTCTATTATGGAAATGGAATGGATATCCAAATGTTCTGTTATATGATTTTTGGTTTAGTAGGCTTAGGAACTATTATTCACAGCTCTATTGATTTTTGTATCACTCTTCCTGTATGGAAGGCTTTAAGTCAAAGCAGAGTTATCACTGGTGTTTCACAAGTGAAAAAAATCAATCTCATTAAAAACGCATAAAAATAAGCATATAATCATTGAAGGTTATATGCTTTTAATTTATTAAGAATATCTTGTTTTGTAATGGATGCCATATTTAATCTTTTGAATAATGTTTTCGCATTTCCATAACCTAAATGAAACAAATCATAAATAGCCAATCTTTTTTGTTTATCACCAATAATATCTAAAGAAATAAATTCTTCCCATGTCAATGACTGACTTTCTTTAGAAAAGCTCACAACATTTTCTAATGCCTGTATAATGGCTTCTTCTCTTGCTTCAGCAATCCCTAATTTCTTTTTTCCAATAGCATCTTTTTTATCTACAAAAGCCTGCTTAACATGAGGAACTCTTTCCATAATCATATTTCGAATACGCATACCAGGATAATCAGGATCAGTCAAAATAATAACTCCTCTTGTTTTTTCTAATTCCTCAATCAATTCCAATGTTGCTTCATCTAAAGCTAAACCATGTGTTTCTATTGTATCTGCATCAAATAATTTTTGAATCACTGCTGTGTCTGTTTTTCCTTCTACAACAATCACTTCTTTGATTTTTTTCTTCATTCTTCTTCACCATATTCATTATACTATATTTTTATCATTTTTCATTGTCAATAAAGCACTTTTATCAGTATAATATGGTGACAAGGGGTTGATATCATGAAAAAATATAAATATTTGTTATTTGATGTAGATGGAACTTTGTTAGATTTCAACAAAGCAGAAGAACAGGCACTTATCAATACATTTCAAAAATATAATATTGTCCTCACTGAACAGATGAATCAAAGATATGAACAAATCAATAAACAGTTATGGAAAGATTTTGAGAATGGACTCATTGATAAAAAAACAATTGTTTATACACGTTTTGTTCAATTATTTCAAGAATTTGGTATTGATGAAGATGGCATTGTTTTTGAAGATGATTATCAGGATGCTTTAGGTGAAGGATATTTTCTTTTGCCTCATGCTAGAGATATACTTGAAAAGCTTTATCAAAAATATCCATTATACGTTGTAACAAATGGTGTATCTAAAACTCAATATAGTCGTTTAAAAGGAACACATATTGATCAATATTTTCAAGATATTTTTGTATCAGAAGATATTGGTTATCAAAAACCAACTCGAGAATACTTTGATTACTGCTTTAAAAAGATGAAAAACATAGATTTAGATCAAACTTTAATTATTGGCGATTCTCTATCTAGTGATATCCAAGGTGGTATCAATGTAGGTATTGATACTTGCTGGTATAATCCTCATTGCATTGAAGAGCCTCAGGATATGAATATCACCTATATCATTCAGGATTTAAGAGAATTGCTGGACTTATTATAGTTGAAGCTTACAGCGTGATGCTGTAAGCTTTTTTATCATCAAATCGTCATATCATAATGCCATATAAAAAGTCCTGTATTTCTACAAGACTCATACATTTATTTTAAATTTCTAAAAACATCTAATACATCTTCTGATAGACCATCTGACACAATAACCATATGATCATTCACTTCTACTTTTTTCTTATCATCACCAATTGTCTTTTCACTCATAATACGATTGAATTCATCACCATCTTCATAACGATACACATCAATGTTTCCATTATCTGTTACATAGCGATATCCTTCTACACCACCAACACTTGTTGCATCTAATACATTCTTAGATGAATAAGTAATATTTCCTTCCTTAAGTCCATTTTCAAATCGCGTATACCAATCATCTGTTTGATTCATTGTCGTATTATTGTTGTTGTTTTCATTTTCTGTAACATTTTCAGTTGAACGATTGTTATTTGCTGTATCGTTTGGTGTATCTGTCTGACTGCTACATCCAGTAAAGAATGACATACATAAAAGCAAAACTAAAATTTTCTTCATATTCTTACCTCCACATACATAGCATGGACAAAGATTCTAAGAATATACAGAATTTATAGAAATAATCATATATATAGAGATATTTATTTTCTCTTGTAAATTATCGGTTCGTCAAATCCAAATACTTTTTTTCCACGAACTTCCATTGATTCATCAACTTCTAAATAATCTTCACAAAATCTTTCAAATAAATGAAATTTTAATACCGGTGAAAACATACTGTCACTTCCACCTTCCCATACTTTCCCAGTGTAATGATAAATCGCTGGTGTAAATTTTTCTGATAAATTTAATCTTTTATAAGATACTTCTTTCATTTGCTGATACGTAAAACTATCTTTATCATATCCATCAGGTAATTCATAAGATGTTAATTGAACATCTTGTCCTTCTTGAGTGAATAAAAACAAATGTGGTGTCGCACGTGTTTGTCCATCCATCGTATAATAACTTTCTTCAACCATAAAAATTCCCTGAAAATCATCTGGAAGATCTGTTATCTTATCATTACAGATCGTATTGACATGACGCGCATATGGATAAGCAATTCCTGCTTTTTCTTTTTGTTCAAATTGTTCCTGATTATCAAAATTTCCTGTTAATACACTCATAAAATGATTTAATTCTTTCATATTGTTTCTCCTTATCTCCTTAATATTTTATCTTTAACTAAAAACATAGCTGTAATACCTGGAATAAAAACACTACCCACAAATGACATCACTATATAAATAATCATTTGTGAACTTCCTATACTACTAATAACACTATATATAAATGAAAATACATAACATATACATGTTAAATAAAATCCACGTTTGTCATTTCTCAACAGTAGCTCAATTAATCCTATAATAGCAACTATTGCTAAAACAACACTTATCCATCTTGCTTCAACAACATTTATACATGTTGTAAGTGCACAGATGGCTATTGCAACAAGCAACCATATCTTTGTCTTCTTTTCCAAATCTATTCTCCTTCTCTTGTGATTTTCTTTAATATGTTGATCATCTGTTGGCGTTCATCATAACTTAATGACTTTAATATTTGTTCATCCCATTCATGAAATAAATCTTGGCTAAAATGAAAAACATTTTCACCTTCCAAAGTCAAACATAATATTTTTGCACGTTTGTCTTTTTCATTTGGTTTTTGTATTAAAAAACCATTATCTACAAGTTTATTGATTGTACGATTCAAATGACCAGCATCTAATTTTAAAGCCTGCGAGATTTCACTAGGCGAACATGACCCTTTTTTACCAATATAAATAATGATATATAATTGACCATAACTTACACCTATTTCATTTAATCGCTCACTACAATATTTTGTAAATTGCTTTCTTAAAAGCGTTATATAAAATGCAAATGAATCAGTCATAAATCCCTCCTGTTTACTTGACTAAGTCAAATATATACCATTTAATTGACTTAGTCAAGTATTTTATAATATAAAAGACTTACATTGTTAAATATTCATGTAAGTCTTTCCTTTCTTATTCATTCACTTTTTCAAAAGCTTCAGGTATAAGATGTTTATCTTCTTTATTTTTAAAACGATAATAAAGAATTGTTAATAATGAACAAATGATAAATATACCTACAAAAACAATCATTTCTGTTGATATTGATGCATTAGCCATACTAATGACTTTTCTAAATCCATTCACACTATAAGTATAAGGGACAAATGGATGAATCACTTGATAAAAGAGACTTGATGTTTCTAATGGATATGTTCCTGCTGATCCACCAAGATTGATAATCATAAAAATGAGTAGTAAGAATTCTCCAATATACCCAGTTGTGAGTGATAACAACATCACAAGTGACATAAATGCAGCTGAAACAATAATTGCGAAAAGATATGTCATCAATAATTGTTGAGGTTCAAAACCACATATCCACCTTAAACTTGTAATTAAAACGATTGCTGCTAATGTAGAAATACTATACATAACAGAGGCTTTTGATAACCAATATTTGACAGGTGATGAAGCTTGTTTTATACCTTCTCTGATTGGATACATCAATGTCAAAGCCAGTGCAGCAACATATAATGCTACGCTCATCATATAGGGTGCCATCGCATGCCCATTATTTTCTACAACTGAAATTTCTTGATGTGATGTCTCTACAGGAGCTGACATCATATCTAAAGTCTTATCATCGATATCAAGACTTGCTTTTTTTACACCATCAGCTAAACTTTCATCTAAAGTTTCGAGTCCATTTTGTAATGTCTGTAAACCTGAACCCAATGTTTGAGAGCCATCACTTAACTGTTGTGATCCATCTTTGATTTGGGTAGAACCGTCACTTAACTTAGCAGAGCCGCTTATTAATGCATCATTATTTGATACGATTTTTGAAGTTCCTTCATATAATGCTTTTGCTCCTTGATCTAATTGTTGAATGCCATCAATAAGTGCTGGTGTCTGTTTTTGAAGAGCTGATAGCCCATCATTCATTTGTTGACTACCATCTAGTAACACTTGACTTTGACTATTCAATGTTTCTAAGCCACCATAGACTTGTGTTACACCGTTCATATAAGTTTCAAAACCAGGTTTCAATGTTTCTTCTACTGAATTATTTAAAGATTCTAATCCTGTTTGTACTTTTTGACTTCCTGCTTCTAATTTCTGTGTATTCCCATAAACTTGTGTTAATCCTGAACTTAATTGATTGATTGCTTCTTGATTTCCACTTGTGACAGTTTTTACCAATTCTGTATATGAATAATGCGTTAATAAATATTGAGCAGTTTGATTATCCTTAGCAATAAGATTAGCTTCATCCATGCTCAATGACCTATTCATCCATGTCTGAGCAATGGTTGGATTTGTAGTAAGTATTTGATTTAATAATGTTGTTGCCTGATTCAAAGAATCATTTGCTTGATTTGCTGAAGATATTTTATTCATATTATCAGATGATAAATTATTTTTTAATTGTTGATCCAACTGTGTTAAGCCTTGTAAGACTTGCTTATTTCCATCAACAAGCTGATGAACACCTTGATTGAGGCTATCTATTCCATTATTTAATGCTTCATTGTTTTCAATAAGTTTCTGTGTCCCCTGATAAGTTTGTAAAACACCATTTGTATATTTTTGGAGACCTTCATTCAATGAAGAAGAACCCGTTGCAAGCTGTTGAACACCATCATTTAATGGTTTTGTTGAATCATTGAATGTATCTAAACCTGTTTTTAAGGAATAAACGCCATCATGAACAGTCAATACACTATCTGTATAATCTTTTAACCCCTGGCTAAGTGTTTGAACACCATCATCAAATGTTAATGAACTGCTTGCTAAAACTTGAAGATTATCCGAAATAAGTTGATTTCCATCTGTTAATTGTTGCGAACCATCTACTAATTGACTCGTTCCATCCTGTGCTTCTTTCAATCCATCTGTTAATGTTCCCACTTGTTCAAAGATAGTTTTCGCATATGTTTTCGTTACTGTTTGAGAAACTTCTTCTTTTATTTTTTCAATAGCTGAATCATCCATCTTTGAAGCAATATAATTACTTCCTGGATTTGTTATATATTGAAGTTTCATCTTTTGTGGTTGTTGATCTAAAAGCGTCGTTGCATTTTTTGAAAAATCTTCAGGAATACTTATAATCATATAATATTGACCGTTCTTTAAACCATCCTGTGCTTTTCCTTCATCTACACATTGAAAATTCATACTTTGATTCTCTTGCAGACGATCAACCAATTCTCCTCCTACATTCAAAGTTGAATTCCCATAATCAACCGCTTGATCATGGTTGACTACAGCAACTGGTATTTTATCCGTATTTCCGTAAGGATCCCACATAGACCCTAAAAAGATACACGCATATAAACTTGGAATCAAAATGATTGCAACCAGTACAACTTTTATCCAAGTGTGATGAAAAATATTTTTCCATTCTTGCTTAAGCATAAAATTCCTTCTTTCTTCTCATCTTTAGATATTTATTATCCATAGATATATAATATCTATGAAGTATTATATAAATTTATACATATTTGTCAACTCTTTTAGATACAAAGTGTTATTTTTCTGTTAAAATAAAAAAGAAGGTGATAAGGATATGAAGATTAGAAAAAGTTTTGAACAGGCTATTTGTATATTACTTTTAATTGGGGCACAGGATAAACCTATTAAAAGTCATGAATTGAGTGAAAAACTACTTGTATCAGATTCTTATCTCAAAAAAATCACCAGACAACTTGTTGTTTCTGGCTTAATTTCATCTATGGCAAATAAACGTGGGGGATTTGTGTTAACCAAATCATTGGATTGCATTTCTTTATTAGATATCTTTGAAGCTATGGAAGGCAAAGAAGCTTTTGTCAAGACAACACATCTGGTAGAAAAGGTTTTTGATTCTCAATTGAGAGTCAAAGAAACTGAAGACTTTATTGTTGATTATTTAAATGCAGCAGAATGGCAATACAAAGAAAAATTAAGAGAAATCACTTTAGCTCAAATTGTGGATGCTGCACATCAAAAGGAATAAGGAGATTATTTTATGAATGCATACATACTTTCTATTTTAAAAGATATTATGGCTATTGATAGTCCTTCTGGTTACACTAAAGAAGTTATTCAATACTGTCAAAAAGAAGCAGAAAATTTAGGCTTTGAAACAAGCCTGACAAATAAAGGGAACTTACAGATATTTGTCAAAGGAAAAGATGATTATACGATTGGATTTTGTGCCCATGTCGATACATTAGGATTAATGGTGAGAAGTATTAAAGATGATGGGACAATAGCTTTTACTAATGTAGGTGGCCCAATCATCCCAACTTTAGATGGTGAATATTGTCGTATCATCACAAGAGATCATCAAATCTATACAGGTACTATTTTATCTGATTCACCAGCAGCTCATGTTTATAGTGATTCAAAAGAGAAAGAGAGAACTTGTGATACAATGCATGTACGTATTGATGAAATGGTAAAATCAAAAGCAGATGTTCAAAAACTTGGTATTAATAATGGAGATTATATTGCGATTGATCCAAAAACAACAATTACCGATTCTGGTTTCATCAAATCACGCTTTTTAGATGATAAAATGAGCGTTGCTATTTTGTTTGGAATTTTGAAACATCTTTCACAAAATCATATCCAACCATTACATAATCTTTATTTTATGATTTCTACATTTGAAGAAGTCGGACATGGAAGCAGTTATGTTGACCATCAGGTTGATGAATTGATTGCAGTAGACATGGGATGTATTGGCAAAGACTTATCTTGCAGCGAATATGATGTCAGCATTTGCGCTAAAGATTCTAGTGGTCCTTATGATTATGATTTGACTTCAACTTTTATAGAACTTGCTAAAGAAAAGGATTTACAATATGCTGTTGATATTTATCCATTTTACAGCAGTGATGTGTCTGCTGCTTTAAGAGGTGGACAAAATATCAAAGGTGCATTAATTGGACCTGGTGTTCATGCTTCTCATGGTATGGAAAGAACACATATACAAGCTGTAGAAAACACTTATCAATTGGTGTTGGCTTATATTTGCAAAGGAAAAGATCATGAATAAAAAATTGTTATTATTTGATGTTGATGGAACACTTGTAAGTTATCAAGGCATTGTGCCACAAAGTTGCGTTGATGCACTAAAACAAGCAAAAGATAATGGACACTATGTCTTTGTTGTGACTGGTAGAACACGTAATCGTGCAGTCGTTGATCAGATTAAAGTGAGTGGCATGATTTGTGGTAATGGCGCATATATTGAATGTGAAGGAAAAGTTTTAAAAGACCAAAAGCTTTCTTTAGAAGATGTTAAAGACATTACAGATTATTTAGATCATCATGATATTTGTTATTTTATGGAAGGTAATGATGGATTATATGGTTCTCACGATTTTGAAACAAGAGCTGTACCAACTTACCAAAAATATGGTCATTCAGGTACACCTAAAATTCGTGACATCTATCCAATGATGGAATTTCCTCAAAGCATGTATCAAAAAAATATTACCAAAATCAATTATATTTTAAATACATATCAGGATTATCTTGATTTTAAAGAACATTTTCCCCAATTCCAATGTTTAACTTGGGGTGGTCAAGGTGAAGATGCTTTATTTGGTGATTGTGCATTGCCTCATATTGATAAAAAATCAGCTATTGAACAATTAATTGATTATCTAGACATCGATCAAAAAGATATTTATGCTTTTGGAGATGCCGAAGTTGATATTCCGATGTTTCAATGTGCTGGAACAAGCATCTGTATGGGAAATGGTAGAGAAGCAGCAAAAAAAGCTGCGAATTATATCACAAAAGATGTCCAAGATGATGGTATTTTTGAAGCTTTAAAATATTTTAAAATTATCTAATAAAATTTATTTTCATATCTAAACAAAAATTCATTGGGATAACCCAATGAATTTTTTAGTTCCATATATTTTTTTCAATAAAATCAAAGACTTTATTCCAATAAGCTTTGACATCATAATCTTTTGATTGAGCGTGACCAGCTTCTTCAACAATATATAACTCTTTTTGAGATGCACAAGCATCGTAAACTTCATATACCATCTCAACTGGAACAAAATCATCTTTTCCACCATGAATAAACAACATTGGCTGATTGGCTTTTTTAACCTGTTCTACACTCGATGCTTCTTTAAAATTATATCCAGTTTTTATTTTAGCCATAAAATTAGAAATATCTAAAACAGGGAATGTTGGTAAAGAAAAGCGTTTATCAAGTTCACTTGCAAAAATATCCCATACACTTGTATAACCACAGTCTTCAATATAACCAACGACATTTAAAAGACGATCTCCTGAAGCCATCATAACAGTGGCTCCACCCATAGATACACCATGTAAAAGAATCTGTGCCTGCGAATCTCTATTATTAATCCAATCTACCCAACAGGCAATATCATCTTTATCTAACCATCCCATTCCAATATATTCGCCTTCACTTTTTCCATGAGCACGATTATCTGGCAAGACAACATTATATCCATTTTCGTAATAAGTAGCTCCATAGGACATCATTTCTTCATTGCTTGATTTATAACCATGAATCAAGATAACCCACTGATGAACATTATCATGATCTAGATACTGTCCTTTCAATCTTAATGAATCATCTTGACTTACAATCATCGGTCTTGTTTTATTTTCAAAATCCACACCTTTTATAAATTCAGCATCAGCATTGTCATCAATCTGCTGTTGAACATCTCCTGTTAATTTGATTTCATCTTCCTCATCAACCACTCTTTGATCAGATTCACTTGCTGGTGATAAAGCATAATTCACAAAATACGTTCCTACACCATAAGCTCCACTTAATAAAATAGCTATAATGATAAAAGCAATGATAAATCCTCTTTTTTTCATTATCTTCATTCCCTTCATATTGGCTTTATTGTACTGAAAAAATATGGACTCTTCAAGAAAACCACCAATATTATATTTTATTTTTCATATTTTTTTATATACATATACTTGCCTTCAAAGCTATATATTGTATTTTGAGGATTTTTCAATTTATATGCGGCATAATGAAAAGAATCTTCAGACAATCTTTGATCTATTTGAGAAATATTTATTTTAATGAAATTATGATCATACATATAAAACTCTATTAAATCTTTATCATAACGATCTCCACAATAGTGAATTTCACTTGTTTCATTTAAAACTATATCAGAAACATTATGTAATGAATGACCCAATTGACTTAACATCTCTGTACTTTGAAAATCACTACATTGAATCAATAATGATGGTATTTGTTTGGTTTGATAAACTCCACCTAATTTATTAATAAGGTAATTTTTATTTTGAATCTTAGCATAACATAATGGCTGAACCTCTTGAACATGCACTTGTATATTTCCCATAAAATCAATATCAACAAGAATATTTTCAAAACGTTTCATTTCTTCTATATCCTGAACTATATTGTCTTTAGAAAACAACATATCTATCCACGTATAATCTCCCATATATCCTGATAGCTGTTCACTTATTTGTTGTTCCAATTCTGCATCATTGACACCTATGACATGAATTGTTTTAATTTTCATAATATCAGACAATAAAATAAAAAAACAAATCCTATGATTCCTAACACAAAGAATAATCTTATCACTTTTATTCTTTTCTTTTTTCTTCTTTTCATCATTAATTTTTTAACCTGATTATCCCTATATTCATCCATCATCTTACCTCCATATCTTTCATTATATAAATAATATCTATAAAAATAAATAAAAATGAGTAGGTCTTGCCTACTCACTGATTAAATCATTTTCAATTAAGAATTCCCTTGCGACATCACTTGTCTTTTCATTCAACTCATCCACTTTATAATTCAATTCTACCATAACTTCATCACTGAGATAATTTTGAAGCTGATTGATCAGTTCAACAACTTCAGGATACTCTTCGACAACTGTATTATTCACAATTGGTATAGCATGATATGGCAGGAAGAAATTTTTATCGTCTTCTAAAACCTGTAAATCAAACTTCTTTAATAGGCCATCTGTTGAATAAGCATCAATGACATCACATTCATTGTTCATTAAAGCAGTATATCGTGGTGCTCCATCAATAGGAACAGTCTGTTTGAAATGAATAGGATATGCTTTTTGTAATCCTACCCAGCAATCTTCTCTTTCCATAAACATTAATGTTGGTGAAAATGTGAGTTGTCGAGAAACTTTACATAAATCACTTATTGTTTTGATATGATACTGCTCAGCTGTATCTTTTCTAATCGCAAGTGTATAAGTATTGTTGAAGCCTAGAGAATCTAAAACATTTAAATCATATTGTTCTTTCATCTGTTCTTTGACAGTGTTATAGACTTCATCAACATTTCCATTAGGTTCGTTACCTAAGACATTACCATAAATTGTTCCTGTATATTCTACATACATATCAATGGATCCCGTACGCAGAGCATCTAAGACAATAGAACTTGAACCTAGTGATAATGACTGTTCTACCTCAATATCAGTATGATCCTCTATATAATATTTCAGCATATAATTTAATATTTCTTGTTCTGTAAAATCCATGCTTCCAATTCTAATGACTTGACTGCCATTTGTCTTTGCTAAGCCTGTATAAACAAAGCTGGCTGCTAAAGCAAGGCATGAAATAACAATGACAACTTTATCCAATATGCCTTTCATTTTGGATCTTGGTTTTGATAATTGGAAACTCTTTGGTGTGACTAATCTCTCTAAAATAGAAAATATATAATCTATAAGTAATGCCAGTAAGCAGGCAGGTATAGCTCCAGCTAAGATTTGAGCATTATTGACAGTTCGAATACCCGCATAAACCAGATATCCTAAACCATCAGCGCCAATAAAAGCTGCCAAAGTCATCAAACCAACCGAACTAACTGCACTGACTCTGACACCAGCCATGATAACAGGTGCAGCTAATGGAATCTGAACTTTATATAAAACCTGAAATTTATTTAAACCAATACCCTTAGCGGCTTCTAAAGTTTCTCCGTTAATATTGTCCAGTCCTGTGACTGTATTTTTAATAATAGGTAATAAAGAGTAAAGTATCACCATGACAATGGCTGGTTTTGTTCCAATGCCTAAAAGAGGAATCATAAAACCTAATAAGGCCATTGATGGAATAGCCTGAATAATATTTGCTAATGCCATAATTGGTTTTTTAGATGGCTTAAAATAAGTAATAAAAATACCTAAAGGGACACCTATAATAATCGCAATCAAAATAGCCATAACAGTCAATTGAACATGACCTATTAACAAATCAAAAATCTGCATATAGTTTTGGGAACAATAATCTATAAATGCTTGCATTATTCTCCCTCACTTTCATCATATTTTTTAGAAAGAGTTGTAACCAGGGTACTCTTGGTAATTAAACCTTTTAAGATTCCATCATCTACAACAGGAATTGTATACATATTCTTCTCTTTGGTGATATTTAAAACATCAACAATTGATTCCTGTGAAGAAACTGTGATACATTCCTTTTGCATAACATGACCCACAATTTCATCTTTATTTTTTTCATCAGCTGCATCAGCCGCATGAATAACACCTTTAAAATGTCCCTGACGATCTATTACCATCAAACTATCAACGCTTGAATTAAACATCATATTTAAAGCTTTTACACATTTTAAGCGATCATAACAGGTCATTGGTCGATCTATCATAATGTCTGCTGCTTTGATTAATTCTGGTGAATCCCAGATACGCTTTTTCCCAACAAAGTTTAAAACAAAGTCATTAGCAGGATGTTTTAAGATTTGTTCAGGTGTATCGTACTGTTGAATTTTTCCACCACTCATAATACATATGCGATCTGCCAATTTGATTGCTTCTGCCATATCATGTGTCACAAACACAATCGTCTTTTGAACACTATTTTGTAATGTCAACAGCTCATCCTGTAATTGATTTCTCGTAATAGGATCTAATGCACTAAAAGGTTCATCCATTAAAATAATATCTGGTTCACTTGCAAAAGCTCTTGCAACACCTACACGTTGTTGTTGACCACCACTCATCTGAACAGGATACTTATCTAAATATTCATCTGGATCTAAACCAACCATATTTAAAACATCTTTCACTTTTTCCAAAAGATATTTATCATTTTTATTTTTTAACTTTGGAATCAGTTCAATATTTTCTTTCACTGTCATATGAGGAAATAATCCTGTTTGTTGAATAACATAACCAATATTACGTCTTAATTCAATTTCATTTTCCTCACTAATATCCTTTCCATTTACATAAATTGTCCCCTGGCTTGGTTTAATCAACCGATTAATCATCTTTAAAGCAGTCGTTTTTCCGCACCCACTGGGTCCAATCAAACAAACAAATTCACCATCATTCACTGTAAAATTGATATCTTCCAATACATGTTTATCTTTAAATGACTTGTAAACATTTTGAAATTCTATCATAAGCAAAACACCTCACTTAAATACATTTTATATCTTAGATGTGACTCTTATGTGAATTCTTTAATTATCTATATCTTTATATCCTTAAAATATACAGTTTTTTTATTTATATCCTAAATAATAACATAGATATCATTTGAATTTTGACGAAAAAAAGAATATGAATTATGACTTCATATTCTTAAATGCAGTTGAAAGCATCAACTTAATTCTATTTAATTGGTTAACTTCACTCGCACCTGGATCATAATCCACAGCCACAATGTTACTTTGTGGATATTTTTTACGTAAGGCTTTAATAACACCTTTACCTGTTACATGATTTGGTAAGCAGGCAAATGGCTGCATACACACAATATTTGGTGCACCTTCTTCAATTAATTCAATCATTTCTCCAGTTAAGAACCATCCTTCACCTGTCTGATTTCCAATAGAGACAACTTCACTTGCTTTTTTCGCAATTTGATCAATAGGTGTTGGTGGATCAAAACGTTTTGAATCTCTTAATGCCTTAATCATATCTTTTCTTAAGAAATCAACAAACCAGATGGCAAAATTACATAACCATACTGAAGATTGTGAAGCATCAAAATGTTCATGTTCATACCAAGTGTTATAGAAACAATACTGGAAGAAATCAATTAAATCAGGCATAACGGCTTCTCCACCTTCTGATTCAATGATTTTCACAATTTCATTATTGGCAGTAGGATGGAATTTAACTAAGATTTCTCCAACCAATCCAACTCTTGGTTTTTTAATATCTAATAATGGCAATTCATCAAAATCTTTGACAATTTGATAAACATTCTTTTTAAATTCTTTCATGCTGCCATTTTTCACATTTTCCTGACATTTTGCAACCCATGATTCATAAAGTTTATTGGCTGAACCTTTGACTTTTTCATAAGGACGTACACGATAAAGAACGCGCATAAATAAGTCCCCATACATAGCACCAATGATTACTTTTTTGGCAATCTTATATGTAATCTTAAATCCAGGATTACTTTCTAATCCAGATAAGTTTGCAGAGATAACTGGAATTTGTTCCATACCTGCATCTTTAAGAGCTTTTCTGATAAATGCAATATAGTTCGTTGCACGACATCCTCCACCTGTTTGAGAGATAATCAATGCCACTTTATTTAAGTCATATTTTCCACTATTTAAAGCATTCATCATTTGTCCTACAACCAAAATACTTGGATAACATGCATCATTGTTGACATATTTTAATCCCTGTTCTACTGCATCTTTATCAACTGAAGGCAACACTTCAAAGTTATAGCCTTCCGAATTCATTGCGGTTTCAACAAACTGGAAATGAATCGGTGACATCTGTGGACAAAGAATCGTATAACGATCTTCTTTCATCTGTTTTGTAAAAGGTACTTTCACCTGTTCATACTTCTTAGATAAATCAATAATATCTTCTTTCTTTTCAATTGTAGCTTTTAAAGAACGAATACGGATACGAATAGCTCCTAAATTGCTTCCTTCATCAATTTTAATTAAAGTATATATTTTATTTCTTGCTTTTAAAATTTCAGCTACCTGATCAGCAGTTACAGCATCCAAACCACAACCAAATGATGTTAATTGAATCAACTGTAAATCTTTTTGTGATGATACAAAAGATGCGGCTTTATATAAACGAGAGTGATAAGTCCATTGATCAACAACACGTAATTTTAAATGTTCTTCATCTAAATAACAAACACTATCCTCACTTAAGACAACAAATCCTTCACTCGTAATTAAATCTGGAATTCCATGATTAATTTCAGGATCCACATGATAAGGACGACCTGCCAAAACAATACCTTGCATATGGTTTTCACGCATATATTCCATGGCACGTTTTCCTTCTGCACGAATATCCTGCTGACAGTGATCCAATTCTTCATACGCCTTATCAATGGCATGATGTAATTCCTGATCTGTAATATGAAATTCACTTAATTCTTCTTTTAAAACATGGAACAATGTTTTCTTATTATTTAAAGAAATAAATGGATTTTTAAATTTTATATTTTTCTGCTCAAGATTATCAACATTATTTCTAATCACTTCTGGATAAGAAGCCACCACAGGACAATTGTAATGATTTCCGGCATCTTCATTTTCTAAACGTTCATAGGCTACTGATGGATAGAAAATAAATGGAACTCCTCTAGCAATCAGATTTTCAATATGTCCATGTGTAATTTTAGCAGGGTAACAAGCACTTTCACTTGGAATAGATTCAATTCCTTTTTCATAGATGGCTTTAGATGAACGTGAAGAAAGAATGACCCTAAACTTCAATTGTGTAAAGAATGTATGCCAGAAAGGATAATTTTCATACATATTTAAAGCTCTAGGGATACCAACAATACCTCTAGGAGCATCTTCTATTGGTAAAGAATGATAATTAAAGACACGACGATATTTATAATCAAATAAGTTTGGTAATGATTTAGATTTTAATGGTAAATTAGCTCCTCTTTCACATCTATTTCCACTAATAAACTCTCTTCCATCATTAAATGAAGTAATTGTCAACATACAGTTATTTGTACATTTACCACAATTTTTCATACTATTTTGATATGTTAAGTTTTCCAATTCTTCACGTGTTAATAAAGTTGTTCCCTTATCATCATCTTTTTCTTTCGCAATTGTTGCCATACCATAAGCACCCATCAATCCTGCAATATCAGGTCTAATGACTTCAATACCTGCTTCTTTTTCAAAAGCACGTAAAACGGCTTCATTATAGAATGTTCCACCTTGTACAACAACATTTTTACCGATTTGGTCTTTACTTCTTAACTTAATAACTTTATATAAGGCATTCTTAATAACGGAATATGATAATCCTGCTGAAATATCTGCTAAAGATGCACCTTCTTTTTGAGCCTGTTTCACTTTTGAATTCATGAAAACTGTACAACGACTTCCTAAATCAAGTGGATGTTTTGACATCAATGCCATCTGGGCAAATTCATCAATTTCATATCCTAAAGAATGAGCAAATGTTTCAAGGAAAGACCCACATCCAGATGAACATGCTTCATTCAATGTAATATCTTGAATGACATCATCCTTAATGGTGATAGCCTTCATATCCTGTCCACCAATATCTAAAATAAAGTCAACATCAGGTTCAAAATGTTTAGCTGCTGTGTAATGAGCAATTGTTTCTACTTCACCATAATCCACTTTTAATGCTGCTTTAATTAAAGCTTCACCATATCCAGTGACACCAGTTTTTTGAATATGACATCCTTCAGGAATTAAATCATAGATTTCCTTCATAATTCTAATAATTAAATCTAAAGGATTTCCTTCGTTAGAATTGTAGAAAGAATATAATATTGATCCTTCATCATCAATTAATACAACTTTAGATGTTGTTGAACCAACATCAATACCAACATAAATATTGCCTTGATATTTTTTTATGTTTCTCTTTTTTGTCATTGCCTGAAGATGACGATCTCTAAATCCTCTTAACTCATCTTCATTATGAAATAAAGGTTCTAATGTATGAGCTGCTTCAGTTCCATTATCTTTTAATGTTTTTAAATCACGAATCAATTTTTCTAATGAAAGTGATTCTTCAACATCTTTTGCATTTAATGCAGCTCCCATAGCTACAAACAATTGGGAATTATCTGGGAAAATAATATCATCATCTTGAAGCTCTAATGTTTCAATAAAACGTTGTCTCAGTTCACTTAAGAAGTATAGAGGTCCTCCTAAAAAAGCGACTTTTCCTTTAATCGGTTTTCCACAGGCTAACCCACTGATAGTCTGATTCACAACCGCCTGAAAAATAGAAGCAGCGATATCTTCTTTTCTTGCGCCTTCATTGATTAAAGGCTGAACATCGGTTTTCGCAAAAACCCCACAACGAGAAGCAATTGGATAAATACGCTGATGATTTTTGGCCAATTCATTCAACCCTGAAGCATCAGTCTGTAATAAAGTGGCCATCTGATCAATAAATGCACCTGTTCCACCCGCACAAGTTCCATTCATACGTTGTTCTAATGAACCTTCAAAGTATGTAATTTTCGCATCTTCTCCACCTAATTCAATGGCAACATCTGTTTGCGGAATATAAGTTTCTATTGTTTTGGTACATGCAATCACTTCCTGTACAAATTTGACATTCAATGATTGAGAAATTGACAATCCTCCTGATCCTGTAATAACTGGATAAATATTGATTCCTGGATATTCTTGATGAATTTCTTCTAACAAGGTAAGAATTGTATTTCTGACATCTGAGTTATGTCTGACATAACGTGAAAATAAACAGACATCCTTTTCATCTGTTAAATAAGCTTTAACTGTTGTAGATCCCACATCAATTCCTAAATAATATTGACTCATAACACTTCTCCTTTAAACATTACAACTTATTTTATAATTTTCAATCTTAACGATTTTCGACATCTTTTTCAATCTTTATGCTTTATTTTAAAGTCTTAATAATTTGATTCACTTTACGATATAAACGTAGATATTCCTTTGTATCTTCTTCACCTAACATCTCCAACATCTTTTTAAAATAATCCTCTATTTCTGCTCTTCTTTGTTGTGCAAAAATTCTTCCTTTGTCTGTAATAAATACCTTAATCTTACGTTTGTCCTGTAAATCAACGACACGCTCTATATATCCTTTTTTAGATAAAGCATTTAATACAGCGGCTACCCTAGAGGTATTAATATCAAAACGTTGGCTAATTTCAGATGCATTCACACCATCGTGCCCATCCATCAAGTAAATGAGGACAGCACCTTCTCCTCTGGCAATTTCACTGATATCACGATGACAAAACTTAAATGCCTGTTCATTTTCTATCATATAACCTATTAATTCTCTAGCATATTTACGATAATCCATTTTATTTACCTCACACTATGAGCATTTTATACAACTTTATCACTTTTGTCAATTTTTTTGTTTATTTGTCTATTTGTGAAAAATAAGCGATATTGTTTGATGTTCAAATTTGATGTTGATACAATAAAGAAAAGAGGGGGAGATACATATGTATGAAAAAATAAAAGAACTTGCAAAGTTATATTATCCTGATACTGTAAATTGTCGTCGTGATTTACATAAGTATGCTGAAAAAGGCTGGTTAGAAATGCGAACAGCCTGTTATATTGCTTCTACATTAGAGGAATTAGGATACGAAGTGCTTGTTGGTGAAGATATTATGAAAAAAGAAGCACGTATGGGTGTGCCACCAGAAACTGTTCTTCACTTAAATTATCATCGTGCACAAAAACAAGGAGCTAAGCCTAAATATCTAGAAAAAGTCAAAATGGGAATGACTGCCGTGGCAGGCGTTTTAAAATGTGGCGAAGGTCCAACACTTGCTTTAAGATTTGATATTGATGCTTTAGGCCTCATTGAAGAATCATCATCAAGTCATTTTCCTTTTACGAATGGTTTTGCATCTGTACATCGTGGAACAATGCATGCCTGTGGTCATGATGGTCATACTGCAATTGGTTTAACCACAGCGAGAATACTTATGAAAATCAAAGAACATTTACATGGAACAATCAAACTTATATTTCAGCCTGCTGAAGAAGGTGTCATGGGAGCAAGAAGTATTGCTGAAAGTGGATTCTTAGATGATGTTGATTATATTTGTGCAGCTCATATTATGCCTCAAGAAGATCAACCTTATGATTTGTATTTTGGTATGGATGAATCTTTTGCGACAACAAAACTTGATATTACTTATCATGGTGTATCTACTCACGCTGCTGAATCACCACAGTTTGGAAAAAATGCTTTACTATCTGCCGCTAACTGTATTTTAAATTTACACTCTATTCCTCGAAACAGTGATGGTCAGACACGTGTGAACGTTGGAACTGTTCATGCTGGTACAGGAAGAAACGTTGTACCTGAAACAGCTAAACTTGAAATTGAAGTCCGTGGTGTTACAAGTGAATTAAATCGCTATATGGAAATTTATGCGAGAGATATTATTGAAGGTTCAGCACGTATGCATGATACTGTTGTTGAAATTAAAGAAATGGGTAAAGCTTATGCATTAGATTGTGATGAAGACTTTATGAATACGATTCGGTCAATGTGTCAGCGATACCTTCCTGATTTAAACTTACCTCCATATAATTTAAGTCCACTGGGAGGTAGTGATGATTTTTCATATTTCATGGAACGTGTTCAAGCTCATGGTGGGAAAGCAACTTATATGAAACTTTTAACACCTATTGTTTCATCACCACATAATGATGCTTTTGATTTTGATGAAAAAGTTCTAGCATTAGGACCTCGCATCTTTGCAAGTCTTATCTATTATCTGTCTCATGAAAACAAGGCATAAGAGATACAAATCAAGTATCTTTTATGCCTTTTCATTATTTATTAGCTTTCTTATAACGTTTTCCTTTGGTTACACCATTATCAATAAGTTTTCCATCATCTACTAATTCACGTAATATATTTTTAATCCTGCGTTCTTTAACATCAAGAATATTTATAAAATCTGCAGCTTTATACCATCTATTTAATTGCATATATGATAGTATCTTTTCATATTGAATAAGTGTCTTTTGAGTAACTTTTTTTCTGGCACTTTTTTCTGGCACTTTTTTCTGGCACTTTTTTCTGGCACTTTTTTCTGGCACTTTTTTTAGAAATGAAAGTATTAAAATAGTGCGATCTGGGTTCATTTTCTCTTCTATAATGGGTTCTTGCCATCCCTCTTCTTCCCAGACAGAAAATAACTCTGGTACTCCACTTCCAGCTCTTTCTCCAATTCCAATGAGATTGAACATTTTCATTAATGCTTTATTTCTTGGATCAGATTCTCCACCTAATTTCATTTGATATTTCCCAACACGAATAGAACCAGGATTTTCGATTTTTAAAATATCATTATCTTGTTTAATCACAATACCTCTAGGAATATAAAAATCCGCATTAACTAAACAATTCGCCAAAACTTCACGCAAGGCTCTATGAACAGGAGTATCATCAATTCTATCTCCGCCAACAATTTTAAATGGTATTTTCACATTACGTATAATTTTATTATAAACCCTAAAATAGAAATCAAATAAATTACCTGTCCATTCACCTGATGTCGATTGCAAGCGATCTGTCCATCTAATAGTCGGGTCTAACATTTCCCTATAATCAAGGAAATATTCTGGATAGTAATTAACGATATTATATTCTTCACCAAACATGAGTAATCCTGCTCCTGTTGGGTGTAGTTTGCCATCTTTTCCTAATTTTGCAGCACCAATTTTTAATAAATACTGATCATCATCTAAATTCATCCAAGGGTGAGCAGCTCTAAAAGCACGATGCCTATTTCGATAAGCATGTATTGTTTCTATATCAAACACTGATAAATCCATACTCTCGATGATTGCCATATCCATTGTTTCTTCAATTTGATCCCTAAGCATTGCTTTAACCTGTAACGGAGTACAACGATAATCTCCAGTATGTGTTCTTTTATATGTTCCTTTAAACATATCATTATTAATATATACAGGTTTTTGTTCTCGTTTTGCCATAGGAACATGTATAACGATGATTATATCATCTTGTATTTCATATACATTTACATCATCTTCGTTCAAAAGATTAATACTGACTTTTTGTAAATTATGAGCTTGATTCCAAAAATTATCCAATATTTTTTCTTTATCAGATATTTTTAATCCTGTTGTTTTCCAACTTCTATCACTTAATTCTTGAATACCAAGAATAATAATTCCACCATAGGTATTTGCCATAGCTGAATAAGACTCCCATAATGAAACAGGTAAGCCTCCTTTAGCTTTCTTCACTTCTCTACGATTATCTTCTTTATATGAATCAAACTCAGTTATATCAAATAAATTATTCACGTTAGACATTCCTCCTAACAATATTCCTTGATTCATATTATACCTGTTTTTATGATGACTTAAAATACTATCTTATACAATTACAAATCTATTTATCTTCTCTTATCGCTTTAACATAATAATCAAAATCATTATTTAAATAGAGCTGAACACTTTCTTGTAAATCCTCACAAATATCTAAAATACGTTTTTCACTTACAAGTGGGTTGATATAACGCTTTTTAGAAACAATTTTCCAATAACCATCTTGAGGTAATCTAGAAATCAGAATTTTATTTAATTGTGTATATTGATGAAAAATAGAATGTAGTTCTTTATTTTCTTTAATCATCATTTCTGTTAAGTTTTCTGTTGCTTCATGATTTGTATAATCATGATACATAAAATCAATAACATGTGCAAAAACAGGTGTAGAAATATTATGTAATAAAGCAGCAACTGTCTGATGCTTATCATGAGTGAAATGATATGTAATTAAAGCCACTCCAATACTATGATTATATCTAGAAACACCTTTACAGTTTCTAAAAGATTCAAATTGAGTATATTCCATTCCACAGTTCATACTTACATCTTTTAGTCTTTGAAAAAAAGATGTTTGAATAATGTCTTGAACATAATTTGGGATATATTCACTATAAATATCATAAACAATCATATCTTTACCAACATTTAAAACTTAATCTTTAAACAATGCTCTACCAATTCTCACAATTGTTGCTCCTTCTTCCAAAGCTATATTATAATCTTGGGACATTCCCATAGATAATTCATGTAATGGATATTCAGGATATTCGTTTTTTAATCGTTCTAATAACTCTTTTGTCTTTTTAAAATAAATACGTGTTTGTTCTTTTTCAATATGTGGTGCCATCATCATAAGTCCATCAACAATCAAAGATGGACAATTCTGTAAATATGTCATCACCTGATCCATCTCTTCTTCATCAAAACCATGTTTACTTTCTTCTTTAGCAATATTAACCTGTAATAAGATATGAACTTTTAACTGATGTTTTTGTGCTTGCTTTTCTAATTCATCAATCAAATGATAACTATTCACAGAATGAATTAACTCTACTTTATCAATGATATATTTCACTTTATTCTTTTGTAAAGTTCCAATAAAATGCCAATGACCTTTTCCATGATATTGTTCATATTTATCTAAGAAAGCCTGAACTCTATTTTCTCCAAAATATAAACAACCACATGCTTCCAGTTTTTCTATTTCTTTTTCATCTATATATTTCGTTGCTGCAACCAGTGTTGCAGGTTTTACCTTTTCTAACATATTTTTGACTGCTTCTTCATTGACTATCATACTCATTCCTCCTTATTTTTTTATTATATAATCTTTTCATCATAACTTAAATCATAAAATCATAGATTTATCAAAAAGAATTCATAAAAAGGTGCTATAATATTTCATATAATGAGGTGATTCAAATGAATGATTTATTAGAAAGATATCTAGGTGCAGTGTGTTCTTATTTTTTTGGAAGAAAACGCCAATATGTTTATCATGATTTAAAAACTCAAATCAGTCAATCGGTACATCAATATGAAGATATGGAAGACTTATTAATGAGTTATGGACATCCACTAAGCGTTGCTTACTCATATGGTTATCGTCCTACAATTTATCATCATTTTAATCCTAAAATAGTTAATTTCATTGAAAAACTTGTTTTTTTAATTTCAGGTATTTATCTTTTTTTATCAACCCTTTATTATCTTGAACAATTTGGTTGTTTATCATTTCAATCAACAAACAATGTTGTGACAACAATGAATACTTCATCTATCTTTGAAGCTTTTCTTTCTTATCCAATCATTATAATGATTGGTATCATTGCCATAGCAATCTTAGCTTTAATCATATTGGATAAAAAAGAGCCTATTCCTCAAGATTTAAATCTCCGTTGGAATATACAAGACCTGGATCATTTACCCCATCCATCCCATTATCCAAATCATACTATTGAAACCATCTTTATGATTATATTTATTACTTTCTTTATTTGTTATGGTTTTTTCTTTTCTAGTGATATTATTATTAAAATACAACATGAATCATATCAAATGATTCATATGATGACCTATTTCTTTCAACCATTTATTATGATCATTATTTTTGATTATTTTATAGATATGACCAAAAAAATATATACTAAGAAATATTTAAAATATAGCTTTATTATTAATTTATTTACTATTGTTTCTTTAACAATCTTTGTTGTGAATTCTCATTTTTTAAGTCAATATTTATTACCTATAAATACAAACTTTCAATATATTCTTGTTAATGCATTTATTATTACAGCTTTATTCTTTATCTACTTTATTTCATTATATAAATTAGTGAGAAACATAAAATCATATCGTTTCTTATTCAAAAAATAGACCATAGAAATGACTCCATTTCTATGGTCTATTTATTTAATAACAATCCCATATATAGGTCGTTTGATCAAACTGCTTGTTTTCTAAATCATCTTGCTCAATAAAGAAATGACATGTTCCATAATCACCCCATTGAATATGTTCCTCATCACTGACGAGCTGTAAAAGAATCTTCGTAGACTGACTCGTTCTTGGATCTTCTTGTGCAAATGTTCCTTGTCCTCCCATTTTATGCATATACTTTATTTGACATTCATTATATAACACCTGTAATAAAGTGGAATTGTTTTGCCAATGAGTTGGCAGAAGATCTTTACACATATCATTTAATATTTGTATAAACTGAAAATCAGAACTACTGATTCCTTTTTCCTTAACAACTTTTAATTTTATTCTAGATGGTTTGACAATAGGTGAATTTTTAATGTTATTTATTGGAATGTCTTGAAGATGTTTTTCATTATAATCAATTTTTTCATGATAAATGACTCTATATTTTTGAGTAACAGTTTCTTCAAAATCACATCCATAAACATCATCATCACTAATAAAGAACTGCAACATGCCTCTGTCTGGATATCCTTCTATGCTTTGTTCTAGCTCATCAAAATTGATTTGTGCCAATAATATTAAAGGTTTTCCATCACAACTTGGATATTCTTTTCCTATAATCCAATATGGTTTTCCACCCAACTGACTGGAATATGGTGTCATAGGTAAATCATCATAATCCAATTGAATAACTGACTGACTCCTTTTTTGTAATCTCTTTTTAATAGCACTTATATCATAAAATTCAACAATTTCATATTCTTCACTTTGATTAACCATAGCCGTTTCATGAAAGTGTAAAATATATCTTATAATCACATCAATTGATTTTGCCAACTCTATGGGAACAACTAACAATAAAAATAGACATACAAATTTTTGCCATCCCTGAAATCCAGCACGAATGAGCGTTAATAATACAAACATCAAAAATGCTCTTCTAATATAATTATGAGAATTTTGAGATTGTTCTACAATATTTTTTAATTTTTTTAAATATAATGGAAAAACGATCAGTTCTCCAACAAATAAAATAACCGATACAACTCTTAATGTTGATAAAGTTATTTCTAAAGATGATAATACCCAATTTTGTATAGATGGAATCAACAAAAAACTCATAAATATAATCCATATACAGATCATATGATAAATCGTTCTGACATTGGGATATGTATAAGCATAATAATATTTTTTAACTTGTTCTGCTTTACTCCATTGAACTGGTTTAAAATAATTAATAGGAAATATAGCATTCCATATTCCATAAATAACCACTCCTATGATAAAAAGAAAACTTACAGTAATAGTCGTAAACCAGCTGTTTTTCTTAACTGGTTCTTCTTCATCTTCAATCATTTCTTTTTTTCTTCTTATAAAACGTCGTCCTTCAATTTCATTATATTTTTGACTTGGAATCCATCCCATCTTTGTTCTTTCTTGAACAGAAAAAGGAATACCCTCATATGATAATCTCATTAACAACTTTTCCATATAAGCAAAATCAAAATACATTTTATTATCAAAAGTATATATAGGCTTATAATGTAAGATTGCATCCATACATTTTGTTCTTGAAAAGCCAAATTCCTCTAACACATCTAAAGCTTTATTCACATATCCATCATTATTAATAAAAACACGCGCTTTTAAAGATTGGATATCATTACCCAAGCTTCCATCTATATAAAAATCTCTATCTCTCATTTCTTCGATTTTTATATCTTCATAAAACTTATAAGCAAGCCAAGTTCGTCCTGCCTGATAGGCAATAAAAGTCACTATAGCAGTTATAAAAACAACTTTAATGAGATCTTCTATATCTGTACCTCTAAAAAACAACAAACATATTATGATGAAAATACTACTTCCGATTAATCCCCATTGAAATGAGCGATAAGTTTGTTTTTGGTAAACCTTTTTATCTTTATTTATTTTATAATTTAATGCCAAATAAAATATAAACATAATAAACCAGCCATAGAAACATAATAATAAACATATATGTGGAATAGGCATAAATAACTTCGTTGTCGATACCATTGATACATATACTAACATTAAAAAACCAGGAATCATACTTGTAAACATTTGGGGTAAATATCTTAAACATAAATCATTTTCTGTATTTTGATAATTTGAATTATAATATTTGAACAGTACCCATAAACCCATTATACCTGCCAATAAACAAAGTAATGATAATATAAAAAATGTCATGTATGTTGTATAGATATGAATATATGGAATCACATTTGGAAACATGGTTATTGAAAAATAAAGTCCTACTATACTAAAAAACAGACAACAAACAATTGTTAAATAAAAAGCTGTTGTTTGTTGAAATGTATCCATAACATTCTGAATAAATTGATCCTTATTATTATACATTTTTTCCCCTCATTTCCATTTTTATTATTATATCACATCCCATCATCATTCTTTAACAAAAAAAGATCCTTGACGGATCTTCTCTTTATCTTATTTTTGTACCATTTGGTAAGTTTTCTACAGACACAAGTTCTAACATTTTTTTCTTAGATCCTGCAAGAATCATACCTTGAGATTCAACACCTCTTAATTTTGCAGGTTTCAAGTTAGATACAACAATAACTTTCTTACCAATCATATCTTCTGGTGTATAGAAATCTGCAATACCACTGACAATCTGTCTTGTTTCTTTACCAATATTGATTTGAGAAACTAACAGCTTATCAGCATCAGGATGTTTTTCACATTTTTCAACTGTACCTACAACCAATTCAATTTTCGCAAAATCATCAATTGTAATTTGATTGTCATCCTCTTGTTTTTCTTCTTTTTGAGGATATAAAGCTGCTACTTTCTTTTCTACTTCTTTAGGATCTAATCTTGCAAATAACTGTTGAGGTTTTTCAGTGACTTTTGTTCCTTCTTGATATAAACCAAAAGTATTTAAGTCTAAGAAGTTTCTTTGATCTGTATTGATTTGATCTAAAATCTTTGTAGATGTAGAAGGCATATATGGTTCTAATGCAATAGCAGCAAAACGGATGGCTTCAATTAAGTTATAAAGAACTGTTGCGAGACGATCTTTCTTGCTTTCATCTTTTGCAAGTGCCCAAGGCATTGTATCATCAATATATTTATTTGTTCTTCTTAGTAATACAAAGATTTCATCTAAGGCTTTAGATGCTTTAAATTCATCCATGTAAGCCTGAACTTTCTTTGGCATAGCTAAAGCAATTTCTTTTAATTCATCATCAACAGGTTCACTCACACCTGGATTTGTCACAATACCATCAAAATATTTATTTGTCATGGCAATTGTTCTATTGACTAAGTTACCTAAAATATTAGCTAAATCAGAATTAATACGTTCAACTAATAAATCCCATGTGATACTTCCATCATTGTCATAAGGAATTTCATGTAAAACATAGTATCTGACAGCATCGACACCAAAGATTTTAACCAAATCATCTGCATAGATTACATTTCCTTTAGATTTAGACATTTTGCTTTCACCTTGTAATAACCAAGGATGTCCAAAAACTTGTTTTGGTAAAGGAATATCTAAAGCCATCAACATAATAGGCCAATAAATCGTATGGAATCTCACGATATCTTTACCAATTAAGTGTAAATCTGCTGGCCAATATTTCTTATATAATTCACCATGATTTCCATCAACATCATAACCAAGTCCTGTAATATAGTTTGTTAAAGCATCAATCCATACATACACAACATGTTTAGGATCAAAGTCTACAGGGATAGACCATTTGAATGAAGTACGTGAAACACATAAATCCTGTAAACCTGGTTTTAAGAAGTTATTCATCATTTCATTCTTTCTTGAAACAGGTTGAATAAATTCAGGGTGTTCTTCAATATGTTGAATTAAACGATCAGCATATTTAGATAACTTAAAGAAATAAGCTTCTTCTTTGGCATCATGAACTTCTCCACCACAATCAGGACATTTTCCATCAACCAATTGAGATTCAGTAAAGAATGATTCACATGCTGTACAATATTTACCTTCGTAATGTCCTAGATAAATATCTCCCTGATCATATAATTTCTTAAAGATTTTTTGCACTTGTTTCACATGGTATTCATCTGTTGTTCTCATGAAACGATCATATGTTGTATCCATCATATCCCAAATTTCTTTGACAACAGCTGCTTTTTCATCAACAAATTGTTTAGGTGGAATACCAGCTTCTTGAGCTTTTAACTCAATCTTTTGTCCATGTTCGTCAGTTCCAGTCTGAAAATAAACATTGTATCCTTCCTGTCTTTTACTTCTTGCAATAGCATCAGCTAAAATAATTTCATATGTATTTCCAATATGAGGTTTTCCTGAAGTATAAGTAATCGCTGTAGTTAAATAATAATCTTTTGGATCTTTCATCATATCTCCTCCTTCAAAATAAAAAACGTCCTTATAAAAGGACGTATTATACGCGGTACCACCTTTTTTTATATCTGTCGATATACCCTCAAAACTTTAACGCAGTTAACGTTTATCTCTCACTATTCAAGATAACAGCTCCCAGCCCATCTTCATAAAAGTTATGTCCTGATTTGCACCAACCATCAGTTCTCTACAACGCCCTTTTAATCTCTGCTGTTCTTTGCCTTTTTTATACTCTTAAACATTATCAAATATTTTTTTTAAAGTCAATAAAGTTTCATAACTATTTTTTGCGAAATAGAAATCAATCTTTTTTTTAATAAGCGAAATCAATGATTTCATTACAGTTCTAATGATATAATGAAATTAATAAGAATAGAAAGGACTGATTTTATGGGTTTATTTAACAAAAAGAAAAAAACTGTCAATTGGGATGATGCTTATAAAGCTAAACCTCATTTTTATAAGCAATCTGATGGGAGTGTATTTGGTGCAATGAGTTTAACTGAAGGTGTGAAAACAATGTTCTTAAAACAGCCTCAAATACATTTTGAGGTTGAAGGTCAGCGTATATCACAATGGAGAATCGCTCTTATCAGCACGACAAATGATTCGATGATAGGTCAAATGGATTATGGAACATGTCTTAAAAAATTACAGCCTTATATCCTTGCTGAAGATAGCAATTTTATTTTAGTAAGAGGATTAACTTTAGATGAATTGAAGAGTCTATAAAATAACTTATAACAATTATAATATTTTGATTATTTGAGCAATCTTATAAATACAAATATTGAACACATGAAAGGAAGGTAAAAAAATGATTTTAGGTATTATTTTAGAGTTCATTGTTGTTTCTTGTATCATAATAAAGATTTTAAACATAAAGTATCATAATCAAAGTTATCTTAAAAAAGCCAATTCTCTTTTCACCGCTTTGTTATTGATTTATCTATTGATTATTAATACGCAAAGAGATAGTGTCATCTCTTTTATTTCTTCTTATTCTATTATATATATCATAACTTTGATTATTTATATTGTTCTTATCATTATTGAAACCATAAACACGATGAAGGGAAAAGGATAATGTATAAAAAATAATGGTCAAGTTTTATCTTTTTACTATCACTTTTTTAAATGTTATAATATTGATAAGGAGTGAGTGCATATGAAAAAGCTGATTATTTGGGTTGTGATGCAGTTTTTATATCGTGGTATGAAAGTTCTTTATCATGATGATCCACGTATGAAAGAAGAATTAGATGGATGGAAACAAGATAAATTTTTAACATTACAAGTCATGCATGGACCTTCCATCACAATCAAATACACATATCAAAAAGGATTACAGAAAGTCAAAAATGTAAAACCTGATATTTGTATTACCTTTAAAAGCATTCAGACAGCTTTGCTTGTTTTTACAGGTATGATGAGTGTCAAAAGTGCTTATTTAGAACATCGTTTTTCTTTAAGAGGAGATGTTTTTGAAAGTATGAGATTTGTCAGATGTGTTGATTTGGTGGAAACTTATCTTTTCCCTCGTTTTATGACAAAACGTATTTTAAATCATCAGGAAAAGAAATATAAACCGACTTTATTGATTTATATAAAAGCTTTATTTGCTTAGGAGGGATCATTATGTATTTTGAATTTGTCAATAAAACAAAGGTATGTGCTGGGCAAAATGCTTTAAGCCAACTTGAATACGAATGTCAACAATATCATATGAAACATCCTCTGATTTTAACAGACCATGTTTTATATCAACTCAAATATGTTGATATTCTTACCAAACATTTATCATTAGATTATAGTCTATATACAGATATTCCTGTTGATTCTTCTATTCATACAATTGAAGATATTCAAGATTATTATATTAAAGAAAATTGTGATGGATTGATTGCTTTAGGTGGTGGTAGTGTTTTAGATACAGCCAAAGGTGTTTATTTGATGTTATCACAGGAATGTGAATCCATTGAAGATATTTTAGGATTTGAAGATTTAAAACTTGGTCAAGATGTGCCATTCTTTGCGATTCCAACAACAAGTGGGACTGGTAGTGAAGCGACATGTGTCGCCGTAGTCAGTCATCCTGAAAAGCAAGTCAAACTGGAAATCATTTCACAACATATTCAAAGTCATGTTGCTTTCCTCGATCCTGTCTTAACTCAAAACCTGCCTCTCAAGACAACAGCTTCCACAGGTATTGATGCTTTAACACATGCTATTGAAGCTTATACATGTTCACAGAAAAATCCAATCAGTGATGCTTATGCTATCTTAGCGATACAAACCATTTCACAAAATATTTTAAAAGTCATAGACAATCCAAAAGATGAAAACATCCGATTAAATCTTGCTTTAGCTTCTTATGAAGCTGGATGTGCCTTTTCGAATTCAATGGTTGGTATTGTTCATGCGATTGGACATGCCTTAGGAGCTGTCTGCCATGTAGCTCATGGAGATGCCATGAGTATGCTGCTTGTCCCTTGTATGCGTTATAATCTTGAAGTCAATAAAGACTTATATGGGGATTTATTATTATATCTTGGACAAAAAGAACTTTATAGTCAAACACCAAAAGATCAGTTAGGACAAAAGGCGATTGATTATATTGCAAGTTTATTACAAACTCTACATGAAAAGACAAATCTTCCTGTATCACTGGAAAGTGTTGAAAGTTTGCCTGAAAATATCAATGAAGTGGCTGAGAAAGCTTTAAATGATGGAGCTTTAATAGTCAATAACAAATATGCAAATAAACAAGATATTATCAATATATTGGAGGGTCATTATGGATATTAAAGAATTAGTGAAAACTCAACGTGAATTTTATCAGACACAATATACTAAAGATATTAATCATAGAATACAGACTTTAAAAGCTTTGAGAACTTGGATTTTAGAACATCAAAATCGTATTATTGAAGCCTTGAAAAAAGATTTGAATAAAAATGCTGTCGAATCTTATATGTGTGAAATTGGTTTGGTTTTAAGTGAATTAAACTATCAGTTAAAACATATTAAAAAATGGAGTCGTAATAAATATGTCTGGACGCCAATCTCTCAATTCTATGGAACAAGCTTTGAATCTTATGAGCCTTATGGTGTGACATTGATTATGAGTCCTTGGAATTATCCTTTCATGTTATCAATTGAACCAGCAGTTGGCGCTATTGCAGCTGGAAATACTGTCATTATCAAGCCGAGTGCTTATGCTCCAAATGTTTCACATGTGATTAAACAAATGGTGAGTGAAAGCTGCGATGAAAGATATGTGGCAGTTGTTGAAGGTGGAAGAGCTGAGAATACAGAACTTTTGGAACAACGTTTTGATTATATTTTCTTTACAGGTAGTGTGAATGTTGGCAAACTGGTTATGGAAAAAGCGAGTCGTTATTTAACACCTGTAACTTTAGAATTAGGTGGGAAAAGTCCTTGTATCGTTGATGATGATAAGAGCTTAAAACTGGCTGCTAAACGTATTGCTTTTGGTAAGTTTTTAAATGCTGGTCAGACATGTGTGGCTCCTGATTATTTATTAATCAAAGACAAATATAAAGATCAGTTCATTCAATATATGAAAGATGTGATTCATGAATTCTTTGGTGATCAACCTTTACAAAATCCTCAACTTGTTAAAATTATTAATCAAAAACACTTTGATAGATTATCACATTTATTAGAAAATCAGGATATTGTGATTGGTGGAAAAGGAAATCCAGAAACCTTACAGATTGAACCAACGGTTGTTGATCATGTTGATGGAAACAATCCATTAATGCAAGAAGAAATCTTTGGTCCTATTCTTCCTATCTTAACTTATCAAAACATTGATGAAGCTATAGCCTTTATTAATCAAAGAGAAAAGCCACTGGCTTTCTATATCTTCTCTCAAAATAAGGCGATTCAAAAGAAATTATTAAAACATTGTAGCTTTGGTGGTGGATGTATTAATGATACAATTATTCATCTTGCGACAAGTGAATTAGGTTTTGGTGGTGTTGGAAATAGTGGTATGGGATCATACCATGGTAAAAAGAGTTTTGAAACTTTCTCTCATACCAGAAGTATTGTTAAAAAAGCAACTTGGATAGATTTACCAATGCGTTATTATCCTTATAATTCAATGAAAGAGAAACTCATTAAAATGTTTGTTAAATAATTTAACATACTGTTAATATAAATTTCAAATACAATCTATATTATATAATATAGATAAATATAAGGAGGAAATATAATGAAATGTCCCGTATGTAAAGATGTTACATTATTAATGGCTGAAAAGCATGGTATTGAAATTGATTATTGTCCTGAATGTCGTGGAATTTGGTTGGATCGTGGGGAACTTGATAAAATTATTGAACGAGCTTCAGGAGAACAAAAACAGCATTCATCTAAAGATTATGAAAAATCACACAAAAAGAAGAAAAGTTCTACTTTAATTGATATTCTTGAAATCTTTGGTGGAGAATAAAAGCTGTCAGGGATAAGTGAAATGCTTATTCCGACAGCTTTTTTTAGTCTTCTAATTGTGATGTACAATGAGGACAACGTGATGCCTCAATATGAATTTCTGATTTACAAAACGGACAAATTTTCTTATCAGGAATGACTTCATCCTCTTTTTTACCAATACTCATCAATTTATTCACAGCTTTCATAATACAAAATAAAACAAAAGCCATAATAAAGAAATTTACTAATGATGAAAGAAATGCTGATGCAAAACCTGCAATATCCTGTAAAGTATATATTTTTCCACCAGTGACAAAATTTAAAATAGGGTTAATAAAATTATCAGTTAAAGAGGTCACAATGCCAGTAAAAGCTCCCCCTATAATAACCCCAATCGCCATATCCAGCATATTTCCACGTAAAGCAAACTTCTTAAATTCATTTATAAAATTCTTCATATCTTCACCTACTTTTTCATAGAATAACATATTCCAACAAGAAAATACAGAATATCTTATTGAAAAAAAGTCAAACAATATCATGTCTGACTTTAATTATTAACCCCATGATGTGGAGTAAATGATGTATCATCTATTCCTTTAAATGTATAACCTAATTTTTGATAATGTTCTATAATTTTTGGTAAAGCTTCTACAGTTGTTGATTTCGCAGCTGTATCATGCATTAATAAATTAATATTTTTAGCTTTACTTTGGGTTGCATTTTTCACAATGACAGAAACAGGTCTGTTATTTCCACCAGCATCTGTTGAATCTGCATTCCAGTCATAATATTGATATCCTCTGTTTTGAACTTCAGTAACTAATGTTGTCATCAGACCTTTGCAGTATGTTGCCGATTTAGTATTAGAACTTCCACCAGGGAAACGAATATATTTAGGTACAAACCCAATTTGTTCTTTAACCATTTGCCCAATTTTATTTAAATCATCAAAATAAGCATCCATTGATGAATAAACTTCCTTATAATCATGACTATAGGTATGTAATCCTATCGTATGTCCTTTTTCATAAGCTTCTTTAATATACTTATTACATTTTTTATTGTTACCAGTCACAAAGAATGTTGCTTTCACATCATATTTTTCCAATATATCAATGATTTTCTTTGTATTTTCAGATGGCCCATCGTCAAATGTCAAATATATAATTTTTTCTTCATTAGAAGGAATAGCCTTTGATACAACCTTTTCAAGTACTTCAATTTGTCTTGCAAAAACATTTTCATTTCCACTTCTATCTTTAACAGTATATTTAACTGTATATGTTCCTGTTTTTTTCAAATTAACATCGCTGGAATCAACAGTAATTTTTGGATTAGGATCTCGATTATCTTTAGCAGTTAAACCTGAAAGATAATCAACATCTCCATTGACTTTTACAGTCAAATCATGTAATCCTGTTAATTCTGGTTTTTCAGTATCCTTGACAATATTGACTTCTATCTCTTTCTCTGTTTTATTGCCACCTTCATCTTCCACAACAACAGTGACATTTTGTTTACCTTCTTTTGTAAAATCATAATCTTTTTTAAAATATGCTTTTGTTTTTGTTGCATCTTTAATGTCTGAAACAACATCTTTAACATCTACTTTCATACCAACATCTATATCTAAATTTTTAACATTAAAAGTAGGTGCATGTGTATCTACAACTTTTACAGTTAAATCATATTTTTTATCATTTAATGCATACTGGATGGTATATTCACCTAATTTTTTTGTATCCACTTGACTTGCATCAACTTTTACATCGCTGTTTTTATATTTTCCATGTATCTCTTCTATATAAGAAGTTGGATCAATACTTTCATTTATTTCTACTTCAACTGGATTTTTCTTAAATGCAATCAAAGGTTTATTAAACATTTTAAAGATAAAAAACACAACTGTAATAATACATAATATTCCAACCAATAATATAGCTTTTTTCTTTATATCCTTTTTTAATTTTAGACTCATATACAACACCTTTCCACGCTTTTCATGATATCAAATTGTTTTGAATTTCTTGTGGATATTTCTACTTATTTGTATTATTTTGTGCTGAATCTTTTAAAAGATAAGTTTGAACTTCATCAATAATTCCATTTGCTATAGCTTCTCCCATTTTTTGTAATTTTTCATTATCACTTAAATAACTATAGTCATTTTTATTATTAAGATATCCCATTTCAATCAAAACAGAAGGTACTGTATTATCTCTTAAAACTTGTAGAGATTTCCCTCCATCTATAATACCTCTGTTTTTTGAATAATTTAATGTTTCCATATGTTTTCCAATATTTTGAGCTAATGATTCGCTCTCATTATTTTTTTTATAAATTTCAAATCCAGAAACTTCATCAGATTCATCAAATGAATTCACATGAACAGATACAAAATAGTGTGCATTATTTTCAGCACTTGTTGCTGCTCTTTTCTTTAAATCTTCTATTTTATTATTTGATAAAGAGACATCACTTTCTCTTGTATATATAGCCTTAATATTTGCTTCTTCTAAGGCTTGACCAATTGCTTTTGCAGTTGTTAATGTTATATCCTTTTCTAAAACATCATTGACATTAGCGCCTGGATCCCAATCTCCATGTCCAGCATCTAATACAACTGTTGCTATATATTCTTTTACTTTTTCTTCCTCTTTTTCTTGGACAACTTCTTGTTGAACTTCAGGTTCTAATAAAGAAGAAATTGTATGAATCATCCAAGATGCTCCTTTATAAATACCAAAACATATAACTAATGCTAATACACAAACAATAATCACTCTATCTTTTCTAATTCTTTTCTTTTTTCTAACCACTTTTTCACTTCCTTTACAATCGTTGTTATTTTATCATTTTTTGTCGTATAATCAAATGTTTTCCATAAAAAAATCATACTGACTCTCATCAATATGATTTATTTCTTTGATTCTATAAGTTGAATAGCTTCATCAAGAACCTTTTTCCCATTCATCATCCCATAATCTTTCATATCAATAACGGCAATAGGTTTATTTTCATCAAATAATGAACGAATATGTTCTTCCTGAAAACGAACTTGAGGTCCTAACATGATTGCATCAGCATCTTGACCATATTGAACTGTATCTGCAATTGGTCTGGCTTCAATATCAACATTTAATTGTCTTTCTTTAGCAGCAGTTAACATTCTTTCAACTAACAAACTTGTTGACATTCCTGCTGAACATACTAATAAAATTTTCATAAACATTCCTCCATGTATTATGATAACAATTTCAAAGGAAGTTGTAAAATTTTTTAATCAGTTTTTGAAAAAAACATAGAGTTAACTCTATGTTTGATGTGTTGTTTTCACATTTATTCTTGTTATTGCTTTTTTCAATGCAATTTCAGCACGTAAAACATCAATATCCTGTGGTGTTTTTAAACGATCCTCTGCTCTCTTTTTAGAATTTTGAGCACGTAATAAATCAATTTCATCACTTGATTCAATAGCACTTGTGATAATAGTTGTATCTTCTTCACCCACATAAACAAAACCACCTGCAATCGCAAAATAATGTTTATCATGATGAGAATCAACATAGTTCATTTCTGATATATCTATGCTACTGGCTAGAGGAATATGATGGGCAAGTATACCAATTTGCCCTGTTGTTGTTCGTAGATTTAGCATTTCAACATCTACTTCCTGATAAACACCTTTAGGTGTTACAATCTTTAATTTAAATGTTGCCATCTGTTAAAGTTTTTGCTTTCTCAACTGCTTCTTCAATAGATCCGACATTATGGAAAGCCTGTTCAGGTAAATGATCCCATTTTCCTTCAAGAATTTCTTTAAATCCTTGAATTGTATCTTGTACACGAACATATTTTCCTTCTAATCCCGTAAACTGTGAAGCAACAGTAAATGGTTGTGATAAATAATTACGAACACGTCTTGCTCTAGCAACTGTGACTTTATCTTCTTCACTTAATTCATCCATACCTAAAATGGCAATAATGTCCTGTAAATCCTGGAATCTTTGAAGAATCTGTTGAACACCATGAGCAACTTCATAATGTTCTTTTCCGACAATCAATGGATCCAATGCACGTGATGATGAATTCAATGGATCAACGGCTGGATAAATACCCAACGCAGCAATAGAACGATCTAAGACAACTTTTGCATCTAAGTGAGCAAATGTTGTTGCTGGAGCAGGGTCAGTTAAATCATCTGCCGGAACATAGACAGCCTGAACTGATGTAATAGACCCTTTCTTTGTCGATGTAATACGTTCCTGTAATTGTCCCATTTCTGTAGCTAAAGTAGGCTGATATCCTGCTTGTGATGGAACACGTCCTAACAATGCTGACACTTCTGAACCTGCCTGAGTAAAACGGAAAATATTATCAATAAACAATAAGACATCCTGATGTTGTTCATCTCTAAAATATTCTGCCATTGTCAATCCAGTTAAACCTACTCTTAAACGTGATCCTGGCGGTTCATTCATTTGTCCAAAGACAAGTGTTGTTTTATTTAAAACGCCACTTTCCTTCATTTCATAATACAAATCATTACCTTCTCTTGAACGTTCTCCAACACCTGCAAATACAGATAAACCACCATGTTGCGAAGCAATATTATTAATCAATTCTTGAATTAAAACTGTTTTTCCAACACCGGCACCACCAAATAAACCAATCTTTCCACCTTTGATATAAGGACAAATTAAATCAATAACTTTAATCCCTGTTTCTAAGATTTCTGTTTCTGTTTTTTGATCAGCATATGTTGGAGCATTACGATGAATTGGCATTTTTTGAATATCTGAAGGTAATGCCTCTTTTTCATCAATCGGTTGCCCTAGTACATTAAACATTCTTCCCAATGTTTCATTTCCTACTGGTACACAAATAGGATGTTGTGTATCTTTGGCTTCCAAACCTCTTTTTAAACCATCAGTAGACCCCATCGCAATACAACGAACCACATCATCACCAATATGTTGTGCGACTTCTACTGTCAATAATTCGCCATTATTATCAATTTCAATAGCAGTATTTAATGCTGGTAAATGTCCATCATCAAAAGCAATATCAACAACTGGACCTACCGCACGTACGATTTTTCCTATATTTGACATGCTGCACCTCCTTATTAAGCATTGGCTCCTGCTACGATTTCACTAATTTCATTCGTAATAGCACTTTGCCTTGCCTGATTATATTTCAATAATAATTCTTCTATTAAATCTTCTGCATTATCTGTAGCATTTTCCATAGATGTTCTTCTTGAAGCATTTTCACTTGTCACTGATTCTACCAAATATCCATAAATAACTGACTGTAAATACATAGGTATCAAATCATTCAAAACAGCTTCTGGACTTGGTTCAAATAAAGTCGCTTTTTTGGTTAAAGTCATATTTTCAAAATCCTGTGTATGAACAGGCAATAAATCCATCACACATGGCTGGAATGTCAAGTTATTAACAAACTTTGTATAAATCATTTGAATACTTGCAATCTCTTGATTTTGATAACGTTTTGTTAATTCATGAACAAGTCTAATAACATCTTTAAAATCTAATGTTGAATTTAATTCTACATATTGTGAATGATAATCAATATGATGATGTGCTAAATAGCTTGCACCTTTACTACCAATCATATAAATTTCATCATCTGGCTTTAAACATTCAACCATGGTTTTAAAAACATTTGCATTATAACCACCACATAATCCTAAACTTGACGTTACAATAATATAAATATGTTTTCCTGCCTGATTTTCTATTAAATATGGACTTTCCACCATACCTTTATTGCTTTCTAAGATTTGTCCTACTGTTTCTTGAATTTTACTATAGTAAGGTCTTAATTCATCCATCTGATTTCTTGCTTTTCTCAACTTAGAAGTTGCGACAAGCTGCATTGCTTTTGTAATTTTCTTTGTTGATTCAACGGATTTTATACGTCTTTTAATAGACTGCATATCATTAGCCATAAACTAACCTTCCTTATTCACTTTTAAGAAATTTTCTACAAAAGCATTCATGACATCTTTCATTTTTAAAGATAATTCATCGCTAATTGATTTTTGTTGTTGAATATCTGTTATCATTTCAGGATGTTGATTTTGAATATTTTGATAAAGTTCATCCATGAATTGATTGATTTTAGCAACTGGAATTTGTTTTGTATAACCATATTTTAAAGCAAATAATGTAATAACCTGCTGATCTACACTACGTGGAGAATATTGAGCCTGTTTTAAAACTTCTCTCACTCTTTGTCCATGTTCCAAAGTTGCTTTTGTCGCAGCATCCAAATCACTACCAAATTGTGCAAATGCCTGCATTTCACTATATTGTGCAAGTTCTAATTTTAAAGAGCTTGATACTTGTTTCATAGCCTTAATCTGTGCTGATGAACCAACACGGCTGACAGATAATCCAGTGTCAATAGCTGGTCTTATTCCTGAGTTAAATAAATCCTGTTGTAAGAATATCTGTCCATCTGTAATAGAAATCACATTTGTTGGAATATATGCTGAAATATCCCCTGCCTGTGTTTCAATAATTGGTAAAGCTGTAATTGATCCTCCACCATGTTCATCATCTAAACGACAAGCTCTTTCCAGTAATCTTGAATGTAAGTAGAATACATCACCTGGATAAGCTTCACGTCCTGGTGGTCTTTTTAATAATAAAGAGACTGTACGATAAGCAACCGCATGTTTAGATAAATCATCATAAACAATCAAGACATCTTTACCTTCTTCTAGCCATTCTTCTGCCATAGCACATCCTGCATAAGGTGCAATATATTGAACAGGAGCTAATTCACTGGCCCCAGCAGATACAACTGTTGTATATTCCATTGCTCCACCTTGACGTAATTTTTCAACAATTTGAGCAACAGTAGAATTCTTTTGCCCAATAGCAACATAAATACAATAAATATTCTGTCCTTTTTGATTTAATATTGTATCAATCGCAATAGCTGTCTTTCCTGTTTGTCTATCACCAATAATTAACTCACGTTGACCTCTACCGATAGGAATAATTGCATCAATACATGTAATTCCTGTCTGAAGTGGCTGATCAACAGATTTTCTTGTCATAACACCTGGTGCAATTTTTTCAATAGGACGTGTATGCTGATAAACAATTTCTCCTTGTCCATCAATAGGTTGTCCTAATGGATTGACAACACGCCCTAATAATCCATCACCAACAGGAACTTCAATAATTCGTCCTGTTCTTTTGACTTCATCGCCTTCTTTGATAGAACCTTCATCACCAAGTAAAACAGCACCTACAGCATCTTCTTCTAGATTCATAACCATTCCATAAACATCACCAGGAAATAACAACAATTCTCCTAACATGGCATTATCTAAACCATGAATCAATGTTACACCGTCACCTACTGTCATAACAGTTCCAACATCTTTTGATTCTATTTGATCTGCAAAATGTTTAATCTGTTCCTTAATTAACGAACTAATCTCATCTGGTCTTAAATCCACACTTTCACCTACTTTCTTAATAATTCCTGTTTCAATAATCCCATCTTATAAGATATAGAATTATCATATACATGATGATCAATCTCAACTTTAATTCCACCAATTAAAGATGGATCGATCGCTTGTTTTAATAAGACTTTCTTGTTTGTCTTCATAGACATGGCTTCTTGAATTTTTTCTATTTCTGCTTGAGAAAGTTCATAAGCACTCCATACTTTTCCAACTTGAATACCCAAGTATTCATAACATAAATTTTGAAATTGATGACAAATCAAAACAATATATTTGATTCTTCTTTTTTTAATCAGCAATAAAAGAAATTGATAAACATATGTTTCAATTTGTCCTTTTAAGCATTGATTCAATACCTGATATTTATCTTCATCATGAATCGCAACATGACTAAAAAACTGTAAAATACTTTGATCATGAAAGATATCTTCAACTTTCTCCATATCTTTTTGATATGTTTTGACAGCATTTTCCTCTTTTGCTAAAGCAAATAATGCTTCAGCATATCTTTTTGCAATGGTATCCATTAATGAACAACCTGATCAACAAAATCTTCTACCATTTGTTGATTTTCCTTTGAATTCATTTCTTTACTCATTACTTTTGTTGCTGCCTCAATAGCTATATTAACCATTTCTTTCTTCATGTCTTCTCTAGCCTGTTGTTTTTCAACTTCAATTTCTCTTTCTGCCTGTTCTAGCTTACGAGCAGCTTCTTCTTTTGCCTTTGCAACTAAATCTTCATGAATTTTTAAAGCATCATTTTTAGCCTGTTCAATAATATCATGATACTCTTTGGCAGATTGACGTGCCTGTTCTTCACTTTCTAACATAAGCTGCTTTGCTTTTTGCTGAGATGTTTTTGCATCCTGAATTTGTGATTCGATAAAATCAGCACGTTTTTGAAAATACTTTTGTGTTGGAGCCCAAAAGAACTTTCTAAAAATAATCAATAAAACAGCTGTGGATAATAATTGAATCACGATTGTCGCAAGATTAGGGAATAATTTCCCTGCAACATCAATACTCATTGTATGCCTCCCTTCTTATAAAAAGCCAATCACCTTTTTATAAATATAAAGCTGGGAATACGAAAATTAAAATAATTGAAATCAATAATCCATAAATAGCAACTGTTTCAGTTAATGCGATACCTAAAATCATCATTGTTCTGATTTTACCTTCAGCTTCTGGATTTCTACCGACTGCTTCAACTGCTTTACTTGCAGCAATACCTTCACCAATACCTGTACCTAAACCTGCACATACTGCAATTCCTGCAGCGATTGCAACTAAACCTAAATCTGTCATATTTTATTTACCTCCATTATATTTTTTTAATTATCAAAACTATATTTATAGTTAAGATCAATCTTCATTTTCCATCATGATTAATATAGATGAAATTGTTACAAACACTAATGTCTGAATAACACCAGCAAATAAATCAAAATAAACATGGAACACTGGCGCAATAACTGGTCCTAAAAAATTAACTGTCGTTGGAATAATTAAACTTGATAACCAACCTGTAAACTGATAAAGCAACGACATTAAAATACTACCACTTAAAATATTACCAAAAATACGGAATGATAACGATATTAAGGGAGCTATTGTTCCAAAGATATTCGTTGGTGGCCAAACATTACCCTTAATATATTCTTTAATTCCTTTTTTTCGAATTGCGTTAAACTGTATCAAAACAAATGTAATAATTGTCATAGCCAACGTAATAGAATAATTGGATGTTGGTGCATCAAAACCAATTAATCCACTAATATTAGCCACGATCAGATAACAAAACAGCATTGCAAAATAAGGATAATAGTTCTTTTCAAAGCGACTAGGCATAATTGATTTAAAATAGTTATAAATCATTTCTACACCTGTTTCAACGACCAGAACTAAACCTTTAGGTCTTTTGGTTGCATCTGCTAATGCAATCTTTCTTCCTGCATAAATAAAAAAGACTGCTAACATGGCCATGATAATTAAAGAAAATATCAATTCTGTCTGAATCACTATATGCATCTATTTCATCTCCTTTCTTGTTTTTAAATTTAACCAATGAATTGTGATAGGTGTAATCAAATAACCAAAAAACACACTCAAAAGATGAACGTATTCTTTCCATATAACAGCTATCATAAATCCTACAATCATCAAAAATAATTTTAACATAAACATCAATATAATTAATAAAATATGATGTCCTTCCTGTAAAATTGTATGACTAAATTTAATCGTCAATATAAAATTGATATAACAAATTATATATCCAATAATGACTCCTAAAGGATAGGCTATATTCTTCAATATTAAACCTATCAAACAAAAAAAGAGCAACATGATTAAAAAGATTTTTTTAGACTCTGTTTGAACATCTTTTTCATTCACATTGCTCACTCCTTATTTTAACACTATCTTGATTATACCGTGGATAATCAAAAATAACAAATCTTTTGATTACAAGATATAGTTCAAAAGTCATTTTTTTTTAGTATTTGTCAAGATAACTTAAATCATACCATTATTCACACTATACAATTTTGACATATAGCTAATCTGTTCCAAACAAACGATCTCCAGCATCTCCTAATCCTGGCACAATATAGCCTTTATCGTTCAGTTTCTCATCTAGTGCTCCAACAATTAAATCCACATCAGGATGCTCAGTTTCAATCACCTGAATACCTTCTGGAGCAGCAACAAGACAAGCAAATTTAATATTTTTAGCGCCTCTTTTTTTAATGTTTGTAATAGCAGCACAAGCACTGCCACCTGTTGCTAACATTGGATCGAGGACAATCACATCAGCTTCTTTTAAACATGAAGGAAATTTAGCATAATATTCCTCTGGCTGTAAGGTTTCTTCATTTCTTGACATTCCTATATGTCCAACTTTGGCTGTTGGTATAATTGTTTTAAAACCATCAACTAAACCAAGACCTGCTCTTAAAATAGGAACCAAAACAATAGGACGGACTAATTTTTTACCAGTCATAGAACATATTGGTGTTTCAATTTCAATATTTTGTAATGGTAAACTCTTTGTCACTTCATAAGCCATTAACATCGCAATTTCATCTAAGTTCTGTCTAAATTCTTTTGTGCCTGTTTCTTTATTTCTCATAATCGTTAACTTATGATCAATAAGAGGATGATTTAAAATAATTGTTGCCATTTCTAATCCCTTCTTTCTTTCATTTCTAGTATCATTATATCAAATTATCCCTATAAAGCCTATCTTTATCCATCTTCATGATCAATAATCAAAAAAGAGAAGATTAAACTTCTCTTATTTCAAATATGTTTTATCTTGATACATTGTCACTTTATCAGTTAATGCTTTTACTCTTTTTAAACATTCTTCTTTAACACTATCTGTTTCTTCATTTTTTAAACGATACGCTATAATTTTACCAACTTCTCTAAAATCATTTTCATCAAAACCTTTTGTTGTCATCGCTGGTGTTCCTACACGAATACCACTTGCTTTAAAAGGTTTCTCAGTGTCAAATGGAATCGCATTTTTATTAGCTGTAATATGAATTTCATCAAGCAATCTTTCCGCTTTTTTTCCACTCATACCACAACTTGCTTTAACATCAATTAAAATTAAATGATTATCCGTTCCATCAGCCACTAATCTAAATCCTTCTTCTTTTAAAGATTGTTCTAATGCTTTGGCATTTTTTATAATCTGTTTCGCATAATCTTTAAACTCTGGTTGTAAAGCTTCATAGAAACATGCGGCTTTCGCTGCGATAATATGCATTAATGGACCACCCTGCATACCAGGAAAAACAGCTTTATCAATCGCTTTTCCTAATTCTTCTTTACACATAATGACACCACCACGTGGTCCCCTTAAAGTTTTATGTGTTGTTGTTGTGACAACATCAGCATAAGGGAAAGGTGAAGGATGTAAACCAGCAGCAACTAAACCAGCAATATGTGCCATATCTACCATAAATAAAGCACCATTTTCATGAGCAATCTTGGCCATATATTCAAAATCAATAATTCTTGAATAGGCACTTGCTCCTGCAACAACTAACTTAGGTTTGATTTCTTCGACTTTTCTCTTATATTCATCATAATCAATCGTTTCTGTATCACGAGAAACACCATAACTATAAAATTCATAATTGATTCCTGAATAATTGAGTGGATGTCCATGTGTTAAATGTCCTCCATCAGCAAGTGACATTCCTAACACTTTATCCCCATGATTTAATAATGCCAAATAAACAGCTGTATTGGCTTGAGCCCCACTATGAGGCTGAACATTTGCATATTCACAGCCAAATAATTCCTTTAAACGATTGATTGCTAAAGTTTCGACTTCATCTACAAATTGACATCCCCCATAATATCTCTTACCTGGATATCCTTCTGCATATTTATTTGTTAAAACACTTCCAGCTAATTCTAATATTTCTTCTGATACAAAGTTTTCTGAAGCAATTAACTCAATATTATTTCTTTGTCTATTTAATTCTCTTTCAACACTTTCAAAGACTTGTTCATCTCTCATCTTTACTCACTCTCCAAAGCCATCATTTTGGCAATTCTTTGATCATGTCTACCACCTTCATAATCAGTATGTAGCCACGCATTTAAGATTTCTAATGCTAAACCTTCTCCAATCACTCTTTGTCCCATTGCTAACATATTTGTATCATTATGAGCTCTTGTTGCTTTGGCACTGAACACATCATGAACTAATGCACAACGAATACCTTTGACTTTATTACATGTAATAGAAACACCAATACCTGTTCCACAAACGACAACACCTTTTTCACATTCTCCATTTGCGACAGCTTTGGCAGCTTTGGCAGCATAATCAGGATAATCACAGCTTTCCTCATTATATGTTCCAAAGTCTACAACTTCATATCCTTGTTTTTTCATTTCTTCCATTAATACATTTTTTAAACGATATCCCCCATGATCACATGCAACTGCTATTTTCATTTTATTGCCTCCTCTATCTGTTCTTTTGTTATTTTTCCAGCTCTTAATATTTTGATTTCATCTTGACTCACGTCAACAACTGTACTGGCAATGTTATCAGATGTTTTACCATCAACGACTAAATCAATACGTCCGTCCAATTGATTCAATACTTCTTGAGTTGAAGTTGTATTTGAATGTTGAGATAAATTCGCACTTGTGACTAACATAGGTCCTACCTTTTTTAATAAAGATAAAACAAATTCACTATCTGGAATACGTATTCCTATGGTTGATTTTCCATTTGTCATGATATCACGAACAGATTCTTTTTTCTTAAAAATCAACGTAATCATTCCAGGCATAAATTGATCAATCATCTTTTGTGCCTGTGGACTAATGTAAGCATACTGAGAAATATCTGCTTTATCCACAACCATCAAAGTAATCGCTTTAGAATAATCTCTATTTTTTGCTTCCATTAAACGCTCTAATGCTTCTTCATCATTAAAATGAATACCTACGCCATAAACTGTTTCAGTAGGAAAAGCAACAATACCACCTTTTTGAATCACATCACAAATTTCATTCATTTGATTTTCTAATACAACTTTTGTCATCTTCATCACCTTAGCTGATATTCTAACACAAATGCCTTTAAAATTATACAAATATCACTTGAAAATAAAAAATAGGCGATAGATTCTTTATTTTTCTATCGCCTTATTATTATTCTTTTGAAATATTTTTAAGTTCTTTAATCCAGTCCATACCTTTTTGAATCACTTTCCAATAAAATAATCCTAAACCCCAAATCAAAACAAACGCACCACTATAAATAAAAACTACTGAAAATGAAGAAAGCGTATATTCAGCTAATGAACCACCTAAAATCATTAAAACCCCTAGCCCAAAAATTTCTATTAACTTTTTCATAAAAATCTTCTCCTCTTATATATCATAACATAAAAATATCTAGAATTTATGAATGTTTTTGAGATTTCATTTTTCTCCATTCATCCTCTAAAATAGACATTAAAATATCATCAGCGTATTGATCTCCATCTTTGATAGCATCTCTTAGAACACCCTCATGTTTAAATCCTACTTTTTCATAAGTGTGAATGGCTCTTTTGTTGAAGGAAAAGACATCTAAAGAGATACGATGCAATTTTAAAACATCAAAAGCAAATGACAATGTCTGATTAATCATCCATGTTCCAATACCCTGTCCACGTGCTTGATGATGAAATATCGCAATTCTAAAATTAGCACTCTTCAATTCATAATCAATCTCATTAATAACACTTTCCCCTACAATATGTCCCTCAGGATCAATTAAAACAAAGTCATAACGATCCTTAGCATCTATACAGCTTATAAAAAAGTTGACCACTTCATCTTGAGTATAAGAAGATTGACTCCCTGTCAATCTCACTATATCTGGATCTATTGGATTAAAGTTGTTTTCATAATATTCCATAGCATCTTCTTTTTGTGTTAATCTTAAAATATAACCATCTTTTTGATATATGATTTTTCTTTCCATAAGTCTCACTCCCTCTATAAGTATACAATAAATGATGATTATATGAAAAAAGAACATTATTTTTTCATGAATTTATGGTATGATATTATCACTAGGAAAGGAATGATGAAATTGAAAAAGAAAACTCTTGCTTGTGCAGCTTTATTATCTGGTGCTATTGTTGGCTTTGTAGGTGTCACTGCAATTGATTTTGCCTGTCATAAAAGCACACCACTTAATAAAATGAAACCAAAAGTTGATCCACGTATTGAAAAATATCTTCCTTGGTTAAAACAACAACATTTTGAAACATGGGAAATGACTTCAAATGATGGTTTAAAACTCAAAGCCAAATTTTTAAAAGCTGATAGAGATACAAATAAAGTATTAATTGCTGTTCATGGTTATCGTTCATATAATTTAAAAGAATATGCCTATTATATTAAATTTTATCATGATCTAGGATTCCATATTTTATTACCAGATAATCGTGCTCATGGAGAAAGCGAAGGAACATATATTGGATTTGGATGGTTAGATCGATTAGATTGTATTCAATGGATTCATCAGGTTAAAGATTATTTTCATAAAGATTTACAAATTGTTTTACATGGTATATCAATGGGAAGTGCCACTGTTCTCATGGCTAGTGGTGAAGAACTTCCTAATGATGTCAAATGTATTATTTCTGATTGTGGATTTACAAGTGTTCTTGATGAATTTAAACATGAGCTTCATCAAAGACATATTCCTGCTTCTCTTGTCTTACCAACTGCAACTTTATTAAGTAAAAAACGTGTAGGATATAGCTTCAAAGAAGCTTCAACAATTGAACAAGTTAAAAAATCTAAAACACCAACTTTATTTATACATGGTGATCGTGATAATTTTGTACCAACCTATATGGTTTATGATCTTTATAATGCATGTAGTGCTGATAAAGATTTATTGATTGTTGAGGGTGCTGGTCATGCGCAAAGCTATTTGGTTGATCCTCAATTATGTGAAAGCACAATTATTGAATTTATGAATAAATACGTTAAAGAGTAAAAAATGACTGATTTTCAGTCATTTTTCTTTTAATAATAAATTCTTATATCTGTTAATGATGATAAAATGGACATCTTTCTTTGATACATTGTTGATTCAAATGAGAAAACTCACATTTTTCATCAGTATCTTCTAATAGAATACCATACGTTTCTTCAACGAATTTGATAGCTGTTTTTAACGAAAGATAAGCATTTCTTTTACAACATCTTGGTCCTCCAACTTCAGCTATGTTGCCAAGTGCTAATGAAGTCAGTTTTAAATTATCTTTATAATATTCATTATCTGATAAAGGTGTTGTCTGATGAATAATCGCTAAAGCTGCACCAACAGAAGAACTTGATCCACAAATTCCCCATTGTCCACAAGTTGCTCCTGGCATTTTCTTTCCTCTGACTTCTAGTTCATCTAAGGCTTTTGGAAAATCAAATTCAACTCCTACATTATGCATAGCAGTCAAAAAAGCATATCCATCAATAATATGATGAACAGGTCCATGAATTGGTATATTTTCAATTTTCATCAATTTCTTCACAATTTTTATTGGATTTTGACTTGTTTCTTTTAAACATATATCTTTGATTATTTGCATATTTTCATCCATAAATCTCACCTCTCTCTTTATTGTATATAAACATTCTTAGACATTCAATAAATTCAAAAAGAAAAAGTTGTATATGTACAGTAAAACAAATCATAAATATCGTTCGATTTCTAAAACGAATATCAAAAAACAAACAATACCTGAAGAGCTTTTATTGAATTAAAAAACCGTACAAAAAGTACGGTTATAATGTGTGTTAGTCGTTTATCTTCTTTTGATTATGAATTTGCTTTTGAAGCTTCTTCTTCTAATTTTTGTTTTTCCATTAATTTAAAGAATGGATAATATAAAACCATATCTAATATAATTAATCCAATAACCATAAATGCCGCTTTAATATCCATACATCCTAATGCAGCTCCTAATGGTGCTGGTGTTGTCCATGGTGTTTCAATAACACCTTTACCTACCCAATTAACTGCCATTAAACCATAAGCAATAATAGAGTTAACAACTGGTACAAATATAAATGGTATCATCATCAATGGATTTAATACCATTGGTAAACCAAAGATAATTGGTTCGTTAATATTGAATATTGCTGGACCTATAGATAATTTACCTAATGTCTTTAATTCTACTGATTTAGATCTTAATAACAACAGACATAATCCTAAAGTGGCACCTCCACCACCTAATGTAATAACATAAGACCAGAATGGTTGCGTAAAGAAATGTACAATAGGTTCACCTGCACTAAATGCAGTAATATTAGCCATTAAATACATTTGCATAAATGGTAATCTAATTGGTTGAGTAATACTTGCACCATGTAAACCAAAGAACCAGAATACTTGTGCAATAATAGTAATTAAACAAATACCTACTAATGAATCTAATCCTGATACTGCAGGTGCCAATATTGTCATAATCATACTTGGTAATAATTCACCACTAAAGTTTTGTACAATTAATGATATTACATAGAAAATTATAACACATACAAATAAAGGAATAATTGCATCAAATGATGATGTAATTGCAGGTGGTACCCCTTCAGGCATTTTGAATCTAATGTTCTTATTAAGTAAGAAGCGCATAATTTCTACACAGCCTATAGAACAAATAATTCCTGTAAAAATACCTTTAGCATCCAAGAATGTTGTTGGAATATAACTTCCTGCTTGAGTTAACATATCAGTTACAGCAGTTCCTTCTTGAATCACACTAGCTGGAACAGCAGACATAGAAGGTGCAGATACAATTAAAAATACTGCAGTAGTCACAATAGATGCATTCAATGGTGCCATATCGTATCTTTTTGCAAGATTATAAGAAATTGCAAAACATACAAATAACCCCATTAACGCCATTGTCATGTTGTAAGGTACTTGTAAAGCTGCTTTATATGTTTGAGCCCAATTATACCAACCCATCAACATGTCACTAATAAATCCCCAGTTTGGCAATGTATCTGGAGTAAATGGCGGTGTTGAAATAATTAAACAAACCCCACCTAGAATAGACAATGGAATTGCTACAACCATACCATCACGAATAGAAGCCAAATGAATTTGGTTTCCCAACTTATTAGCTACAGGGACTAAGGTACGATTCGCAAGTTCATTAAACTTTTCCATAAAATTCATATCAATCTCCCCTTTCATTTAACTGTTTTGATTATATAAAAAAACACAAAATTTGACACCATTTTTCCATATAATTGAAAACATTTCCAACTTTTGGAAATATATTGATTATTATAATTATAATCATATATAATATTATAATTGTTTTTGTATATTTAACAAATTTAATCGAAAATTTGTATTATTTTCTTAAATTGTTGATTGACAAAATAAATATATAATCTATAATGAGTGGTGTGTGTTAGTGTTATCTTCTTATGATATACAGATTCATAAGGAGGAAAAAATATGAAATTAATTATTGAAGAATCTGAAAAGAAAATGAGTGAAAGTGCAATGCACATCTTATTAGGAGCTATGATGCAAGATAAGAGAGTTAATATTTCTTTAACAGCAGGTCGTTCTCCTAAAATGCTTTATCAAATGATGATTCCAGAAGTTAAAGATCAAGATAAGTTTAAAAATATTCATTATTATCTATTTGATGAAGCTCCATATCAAGATAAAAAATATGGTCCTAACTGGGATGAAATGCAAGAATTATTTTTCAAAGATGCACATATTCCAGAAGATCATATTCATACAACGACTATGGAAAACTGGGAAACTTATGATTGGGATATCAGAGAACATGGTGGTTTAGATGTGATGTTAATTGGTTTAGGTTGGGATGGACATTTCTGTAGTAACTGTCCAAGATGTACACCAATGGATAGCTATACTTACCCTATGGATAGAAAAACAAAAAATGCTGCAAATCCAACTTATCCAGCAAAAGAACATCTTCCTATCACATTATCTATGGGACCAAAAAGTTTGATGAGAGTTAAACATCTTGTTATGATTGTAACTGGTAAAGAAAAAGCTGAAATTTTAAAACAAATGTTAGATTCGCCAATTTCTGATGAATTACCATCTACTATTTTAAAACTTCATCCTAACTTTACTATTATTTGTGATAAAGATGCTGCTTCTCTATTAGATATGAAAGATTACCCAGAACATAGAATGTAATTATTGATGACTATAAACTCTGCAAAGTTTATAGTCATTTTTTACGTATATACTTTCCAAATTTTGGAAAAATAAAAAATAATATATTTATATTTGATATAATCATGTTATGGAGTGATGATTATGTCAAAAAAGAAAAAACAAAAAATAAAACCTGAAACAAAGATGGATATTATAGAAACAAGAGTAAGAAGATGTGTTGCAATGATTATAGATTGGTATATTACCCATATGATTGTTGTTATACCTATAACATTTTATTTAAGAGATGGTGATTATTTAAAGCCATATATGTTTGATTTATCACACTATTCTTTCTCTATCGGTTTATTTTTAGGTCTATTTGGAATATTTGTAGGTGTTTTCTATTATATAGTTATTCCTACATATCTTTGGAAAGGTCAAACAATTGGTAAAAAAATATGCAAAGTCAAAGTTGTTACTGAAGAAAGAGAAGATATAAATTTAGCATGTATGTTAAAAAGAGAACTGATTGGATCAACTCTTTTAGAAGGTGGTATTGTTGTAACAAGTTCATATATTAGAAAGCTCATTGAATTTTTTGGATTTATGCAAGTTGCTCAAATTCTTCAATATATTGCCTATGGTTTAACACTTATTTCTATTATTTATGCTTATTTTAATAAAAAATCACAATCTTTTCATGATAAGATAGCAAAAACAATAGTCATTAAAAATTAATGTTGTGAAATCCCTTTTCTACATGATATAATCATGTCAAATTAAGGAGGGATTTTTTATGTTTAATCTCGTTATCATACTTTTATCAACAATTAATAGTGAACCTAAAGATTCTAATAATTATAAAATAGCAAAATTCTTAATAGAAAACATTAGGAATCTAGAGGATTTCTCTATATCTGAACTTGCAAAAACATGTTATGTTTCTAATTCTAGTGTTTCACGTTTCTGTAGAGAGATTGGCCTTAATGATTTTAATTCTTTAAAAACCCAAATAGCAAAAATTCCTCTTGAATACCAGCATGCACATCATAAATTTGATTTCAAAAGTTTTGATGAACAAAGTTTATCTAAATCATATACTTTATCAGTTATAGATAATTTAAATATGCTTTATTCTACAGAATTAGATAAACAGATCAAAGAGCTCGTTATTGATATATATCAATATAAACACGTTGCTGCATTTGGATATATGCATTCTCAAAATGTTGCCTTAAATATGCAATATGATCTTCAAACAAGTGAGAAAATGATTTTTACAAGAATTAAATTTGCTGATCAAATAGATTACATATCTCATTCTCATGAAGATACTTTAATTATCATTTTTTCTGATACAGGAACATATTTTAATCGTGTTTTCTCTAGAACAATACCTTTTAAAAATAATAAATCTAAACCTAAGATTGTCATGATAACATCTGCTGATAATCTTAATCTTCCTTATGTAGATAAGTATATTTGTTATAAAAGGAGAAAAGATTATTCTAGTCACCCTTATGCGCTGACTATGATTGCTGATATGATATGTATAGAATATTCTAACTACATACAACAAAAGAATACTTAAAAACCGAGAAAAATCTCGGTTTTTATTTACTAAACATATTAACAACACTTCTTATCATAGCTCCTGTTGCACCAGTACCATCATTGTCCGCTGTTCCTGCAATATCTAGGTGAATCCATTTTGTACCTTCTTCTACAAAAGCATTCAAGAAATTAGCCGCAATGCTTGCTCCTGCACCAGGTTTTCCCATAGAATTTTTGAAATCTGCGCTATTTGATTTAATTTTTGCGAAATATTCATCATCCATTGGTAATCGCCATCCCTTTTCATCCGCTGCTTTCATAGCTTCTTCAAATTCTTGATAATAGGCATCATCATTAGCGAAAACACCTGTATAAACATCTCCTAAAGCAGCTACGCATGCTCCTGTAAGAGTCGCTAAATCAATAAGATGACTAGCTCCTAGTCTTTGTGCATACGTGATAGCATCACATAAGATCAGTCGTCCTTCTGCATCAGTACTTACGACCTCT
>NZ_SJOR01000050.1:0-932 GCF_012027715.1 Massilimicrobiota sp. SW1139
CCCTTGTTTTTGATTGGATACAGGTGATATGTTGAGTCTTTATTGAGACTGTACATGATTCTTGTCTTGAAACGATGCCAGTTGAGGTATCCGTTTGAACTGTGTTTCAGCAGCTTGATGGATTTGTTTCTGTTTTCAATCAGGCCGTTTGATATGCGTCTTCCATTTGCCGGCACAAATGAATTCACAATCTCATATTTCCATTTGACCAGTGTATTCCCAAAATCCATCATTTCCTTGATCTGGGAATTCCTGAAGGATATGATCAGCTCTTCTATGTTCTTCAATGCGTTTTTTTCATTGGATCTGCTGTAAAATTCATCCAGCTCATATTTAAGATCATAGGCAAGATCCAGCACAGGGTCATGTCTGACCATGAAGTCAAGGATATCATAGTAGTTGTAATACCCCTCAAGGGTATGATTGTATATCTTCTTTTCGTTGGGGTCGAATATTCTATTGTCATTGGAGAAGAGCATCCAGTTGAATTTCTTTAATGCATAGTAATGCTTGGATGCTTCCTTTAACTCAAGCTTTTCAGTCTTGGTTTTTTCTTTTTTCTTCTCAAGATATTTCTTTCTGGAATAATACTTATTCATGACATCGATTCTCACTCTGTCAATTTTTCTTCCAAATTCCTGCTTCACATGAAAATGGTCGGTTGCACATATTGCATTTGGAAACATGATCTTCGATACGATTCTGTATGTTTCCCACATGTCAAAGGAAACAATTTTGACATTCTTCCTTTCCTCAAGAGGAATGGAAAAGAAATAATCCATGAGTGTCTGCTTTCTTCTTGACGGAAGGACATCGACGATGTTCTGTGTCTTGAAATCGACAAGCACACACACATATTTACTGTTGACAGACTTGAATGCATAGACCTCATCTATCAGCAGATACTCAGGCAGAGGTCTTCTTGATATGGA
>NZ_SJOR01000051.1:0-792 GCF_012027715.1 Massilimicrobiota sp. SW1139
AATTGAATAGGGGCTAAGAATTAATATCTTTCGCCCCTTTCACAACACCGTGCGTAGGGTTCCCTACACGGCGTTTCATAAGTTTATAGAATTGTAATAATCTAGTGCACTTACAAACCCAAATCTTTTTAATCTTTCGTTTGTCAGTGTTCTAGAGAGTATAAAGCTATTGGCTATATGCCAGTAGCTTTTTCTTGTATTTGCCCATTCCCATGCCTTATTCCTGTCTATACCTAGCTTTTGCAGATTTCTATACCTTGTTCTTACTAGCTTCCATCTCTTCCAATATATCATTCGTATTCTTCGTCTTAGCCACGAGTCAACTTTACCAAGATATCCTCTCATATCAGCTATCCTGTAGTAATTTATCCATCCCGTAATATAGAGCTTTAATTCCTGAGCTAGTTCCTTACTACTGATAGGTCTATTTCTTTTTGTGATTTCTTTGATTCTTCTTTTCATCTTTTCTTTTGATTTCTTATGAACAGTGATTCGTACGTTACCACTCTTCTCTATATAGAATCCAAATCCTAGAAATTTTACACCAGTAATATAAGCGACTTTTGTTTTCTCTTGGTTGACTTTAACGAATAAATTCTCTTCAAGATATCTCGTCACTGTTTCCTTGACTCTCATAGCACTTCTTTCACTTTTGAACAGTATGACACAGTCATCTGCATATCTTACAAATCGATTTCCTCTTCTTTCCATTTCTTTATCAAATTCATTAAGATAGACATTTGATAGTAATGGACTTAGGGGACCTCCTTGAGGTACACCTTTAGTTGTTTC
>NZ_SJOR01000052.1:0-759 GCF_012027715.1 Massilimicrobiota sp. SW1139
GGTATTTCTACTCTTTTGACGGCTTGCGGACTATAATGTCCCTCCATGATAAGTTTCTTTAGATAAGACCAGTGTTGTGCGAAATGCGTACGAACTTCTGCGACTTGCATTTTATCTACACCACCACTCCCCTTATTGCTCACAACCCTTTGAATCGCCTTTTCTATATTGGCATCTTCTACGATTGCTTCAAGTAACTTCTCATGTACTACAAATCTATTGGTGTTCTTCATATGTGATATCTCTTGTTTTGATACAGGATACACTTCTCCGTTATTGTCGTATTCCGTACTATCTTCATAGAGTAAGCCTAATGATAGTTGACAGTATCCTATTTTATCTTGAGTATCTTTCATCTCCAGTTCACCTCCTTATGTTCGGTCCTTCGCTAGATAACCATTACAGTTACCATCATCACTACTATGACCTCGGCTGACTTCCTAGGACAAACGTTTCCACCATGATTACATTTCCATCATGTCCCTAGGACCTCCCACGGTAAGACATAACACTTTCATCCCATGTACCCACTATCTTTACATTGCTTATTCCGTCGTACTATTGGACTTTGATTTGTTGCGCAATCTCATCCGATAAGCATATGCCTCAAATAGTTCGTGTTCCTTGGGTCAGGATTTTGCCTCCGACTTCCTCCCGTTCACACCTTACGATGGATACCTTGTCTTTGGCTAGTGGTTGGTAGTACGAAACCTCCACAGTGGACTTTCACCACCAAGTTTTATGCCATGCGTGGCACAC
>NZ_SJOR01000053.1:0-597 GCF_012027715.1 Massilimicrobiota sp. SW1139
TAATCCTCCTTATGATACATATCATATCACTTTTTGATAACGAAATAAAATAATTCATTAATTTTACCCTTAATCCTATAATATTTGCTTATTCTCTTATTTTTAAAGAGAATAAAAAAATATGAAACATATTGTTTCATATCAAAATAGCCAATCCCATATCAAGGATTTTGTTTCTATATCTTCAGTTGTTTCACAATAATTGACCTTTAAATCTCCTGTTAAAGTTTTCCCATTTCCTTTTCCTAAAACAATAGTATAAACACCCTGTTTAAAGGTTGCCTGATAATCACTCTGATGATCAGCTAAAGCCTGATCTGGATTATCAACCCCTTTGACCCATTCTTTATAATCTGTTAGTAATTGATTTTTTATATCATACATGTCTTGAATATCAGTTTGTTGATAACTGTTAGATATAATTTTATATTTAGGAATGTCACTTTTCGCTTCAACACTGACACATAACATGCATACAAGTATAATAAAAACGATTTTTTTTATATTGTTCATATTGTTTATCACCTCATATGTGAATTATGAACATATATAAAAACTTTATACCTGAATAAATAATCTTTTTTGAAGAAGATATTG
>NZ_SJOR01000054.1:0-556 GCF_012027715.1 Massilimicrobiota sp. SW1139
CTTAGCCAGTTCGACAGCTTCTTTGACCATGTCTTCTGGTGTCATCAGATTGGATGGTGTATCAGCAAGTCTTCTGGCATAGTTGATACCTTCTCCATAGATTCTTCCTGTTTCGATATCCTTTTCAACATATCTTGATGATACAATATCCAAATCAGCTATCATTTTCACATCATGTCCAATCTTGCATTCCTGATACTGGGCAATGATATGTGATTCTACCCATATTCTGACAAAGGCATGCTTATCAATGCCTTCATCAAGATGATCAGTCATCAGCTGAACAGGTTCACTGATATTTTTTGAGATATTCAAAACTAACTTTCTAAGTTTGGCTGTCGTCAGTTCACTGACATCACCAAGACCAACAAAAAGAATATAAGGAAAATCATATTTTCCAAGTGTATAGACTTTTGTGGATTGATTGAAGTCTTTATTGATGATTGTGTTGATATCATATCCTAAGGTATCACATATATCATTCAAGACACTTTGATGATGATAGATCGGATAAATCATTATTTTATTGTCTGGTTGTTTTAACTGTTTCATGAAA
>NZ_SJOR01000006.1:0-104431 GCF_012027715.1 Massilimicrobiota sp. SW1139
AGTTGCAGCGGGATGTGATGGATTGATGATAGAAGTGCATAATGATCCAGAACATGCTTTATGTGATGGACCACAGTCATTAAAACCAGAGAAATATACAGAATTATTGAAACAGGTTGGAGAAATTGCCCATATTGTTGGAAAAGAAATTTAGGAGTGAAAAGATGGATTTAAAAGTCAATTTAGGAAAAGACAGTTACAAGATATATATCAAACAGGGATTGTTGGATCATATTCTAGAATATATCGAGCCATTATGTAAAGGGAAGCAAGTCATGATAATTTCTGATGATCAGGTTTATTCACATTATGGTCAAAAACTCACACAACAACTCAGTCAGTGTTATCGTGTAGGTCAAGTTGTTATTCCTCATGGAGAACAGTCAAAAAGATTTGATATTTTACCAGATATTTATCATCAGTTACTTGCTTTTCATTTAACAAGAAGTGATGCTATTATCGCATTAGGTGGCGGTGTGATTGGTGATTTAGCTGGTTTTGTTGCCAGTACATTTTTAAGAGGTGTGCAATTCATTCAGATTCCAACATCACTTTTATCTCAAGTTGATTCCAGTGTCGGTGGGAAAGTCGCTGTTGATTTACCTGAGGGTAAGAATCTGGTTGGTGCTTTTAAACATCCTGGGGCTGTCTTTATTGATCCACTGACATTAAAGACACTTGATCAAAGATATATCAATGATGGTATGGGTGAAGTGATTAAATATGGTTGTATTTTTGATCAATCACTCTTTCAACAATTGCTTTCCTATACATCTTTTGATGATCTATATCAGGATATTGATGAAATTATTTATCGTTGTGTTGATTTAAAACGTATTGTTGTGGAAAAAGATTTATTAGATTTTGGAGATCGCTTAGCTCTTAATTTTGGTCATACATTAGGTCATGCTATTGAACAGTATTATCATTATGAAAAATATTCACATGGGGAAGCTATTAGTATTGGAATGGTTCAACTTAGCCTTATTGCTGAAAAGAAAGGATTAACCCAAAAAGGAACAGCGGATCAAATTCAAAAAGCATTAGACTTATATCATTTACCATCAGTAGCTCATATTCCTACTGAAGAATTAAAAAAAGCTATGGCTTTAGATAAAAAGAATATCAATCAGAAACTATCTTTTGTTTTATTAAAGGAGATTGGAGATTGCTTTATTTATCCAAGTGATTTATCATTTATAGATGAAAGTAGGGAGGTCTAATATGGCAATCAGTATAACACCTAAACAATTATCAGGGACAGTCTGTGTTCCACCATCAAAGAGCCTGGCACACCGTGCTATTATATGTGCATCATTATCACGTGGTAGAAGTGTCATTACCAATATAGAATATTCTCAAGATATTCGTGCAACTATTGGGGCTATGAAAAGCTTAGGAACAATGATTTTTGAATATGATGATTATTTAGAAATTGATGGAACAACAACTTTTATGAGAAATCAATGTGAAATCAATTGTTTTGAATCAGGATCAACTTTAAGATTTATGATTCCTATTTCACTTGTCTGTGAAAGTAATCTGCATTATATAGGTGAAGGAAGACTGGGGAAAAGACCAATGCAGGTTTATTATGATATTTTTGAACAACAGGGGATATCTTATTTATATAGAGAAAATGTTTTAGATTTATATATCAGAGGAAGAATGCATGGAGGAGAATTTGAAATACCAGGTGATGTATCATCACAGTTTTTAAGTGGTTTATTGTTTGCATTACCATTAATGGATGAAGATTCACGTATTGTGATCACTTCTCCAATGCAGTCAAAAGGTTATGTCGATCTCACATTACAAATGTTAGAAAAATACGGTATTCACATTGAAAATCATGATTATCGTGAGTTTATCATTCGTGGAGGACAACAATATCAGGCATGTGATTATCGTGTTGAAGCTGATTTTTCTCAGGCAGCCTTTTATCTAGTAGCAGGAGCTTTGCATAATGATGTGCTTCTTCAAGATTTGAATATTGATTCTTATCAGGGTGATAAGGTTGTCATTGAACTGTTGAAACAAATGGGGTGTCAATTTGAAAGAACAGCTCAAGGAGACAGGATGTCTTGTCAAAAGATGTATGCAATCACAATTGATGGGTCACAATGTCCAGATATTATTCCCGTGATGGCTTTAGCTTGTGCTGTTAGTGAAGGGGCTTCTAGAATTGAAAACATCAGTCGTTTACGTATCAAAGAATGTGATCGTCTCAAAGCAACAGTCGAAGTGATTAATCAACTGGGAGGACAAGCTAAGGAATTTGAAGACGCTATGGAAATTCAAGGCGTTGCTTCATTACAGGGTGGACATGTTTCATCTTATCATGATCATCGTATGGCGATGATGGAAGCTATCGCTTCCAGTGTGTGTGATCAGCCTGTTGTCATTGATGATGAACAATGTGTGGACAAGTCTTATCCAGATTTCTGGCAGGATTTTCAGTCGTTAGGAGGTGACTTTCATGAGTGCGAATTGGGGTAGTCATATTGAATTGTCACTTTTTGGTGAAAGTCATGGAGAAGCCATTGGTATTGTGATAGGGAACTTGCCAGCAGGTATTCGCTTGGATATGGAACAGATTCGCTGGTATATGAAACGTCGTGCACCGGGACAAAATAAAATGTCAACACCTCGACAGGAAAAAGATGAGGTACACATTGTCAGTGGACTTGTAGATGGAGTCACAACAGGTGCGCCTTTATGTGCCATGATTTATAATCAGAATCAGCATTCTAAAGATTATAGTGAGCTAAAAGCCTGCATGCGTCCAGGACATAGTGATTATCCAGCCTATATGAAATATCATGGTTTCAATGATGTGCGTGGTGGTGGACATTTTTCAGGACGTCTGACGGCTCCCCTTGTTTTTGCTGGAAGTATTGCCAGACAAATTTTAAAAGAAAAAGGAATTATTGTTGGGGCACATATTCAAAGTATTCATCATATTCAAGATCAACCTTTTCCAGTAGATATTGATGAAACATTATTAGAACAATTATCATCAAAAATGTATCCCACTCTTGATGAAGATGTTTTTTTGCAAATGCAGGAAGTCATTGAATCTGCACGACTTCAACAGGATTCAGTTGGGGGAATTGTTGAATGTGCGATTATAAATGTTCCAGCAGGAATAGGCAATCCATTCTTTGATTCTATTGAATCTCATTTATCGCCATTACTCTTTAGTATACCAGCGGTGAAAAGTGTCAGCTTTGGTCAAAGAAATATCACTGAAATGTATGGTCATGAAGCGAATGATGCTTACTATTATCAAGAGGGACAAGTGAAAACAAAAACCAATCATAATGGTGGAGTCACGGGAGGTATCACAAATGGAATGCCGATTGTTTTTCAGGTTGGTATCAAACCAACACCATCTATTTCACAAATACAGGAAACAGTAAATGTACAAACACAAACAAATACACAAATTCAAGTGAAAGGAAGACATGATCCATGTATTGTACCAAGAGCAGTGGTCGTTGTTGAATCCATGGCTGCTTTAGGTATTTTGGATATGCTGGGATAATTATGAAGGATTTAAAACAATGTCGTCAGGAAATTGATGAAATAGATGAACAGATGATGGCTTTATTTGAACGAAGAATGAAAGTAGCAAAAGATGTTGTGACGTATAAGATGGCTCATCATATGGAGATTTTCCAAAGTGAACGCGAAGCTCAGGTCATTCAAAACAATGTTTCACGTATCCAGTCAGAAGATCTTCATTCTTATGCAAAACTGTTTCTTACATCTATGATGAATATTTCAAAGTCATATCAGACAACATTTTTACCGCATCCTCAAACCTTGACTTATGCTTTGCCTAAGGTCAATAATATTACAGTTGGATTTCAGGGTGTACCAGGTTCTTTTTCACAAAAAGCATTAGATACTTATTTTGGTAAACAAACCCAAAGACAACAATATACGCATTTTAAAGATGTTTTTGAGGCTTTAAAACGTGATGAAATAGATTATGGTATTGTTCCTTTAGAAAATTCATCTACTGGAGCTATTAATGATAATTATGATGCGATTAGAGATTATGAATTTTATATTGTTGGTGAACAGAGCCTTTCTGTTTCACAACATTTATTAGGCATCAAAGGGGCTAAGCTTGAAGATATTCAAGAGGTTTATTCGCATCCTCAAGGTTTATTACAGACATCTCTGTTTTTAGAAAAACATCATATTCAGCCTCACGAATATGAAAATACAGCGATGGCAGCCAAGTATGTCTCAACATTACAGAATCCTCATATTGGAGCTATTGCCTCTTCTCAGGCAGCTCAATTATATGATTTAGATATTCTTCAGGATAATATTCAAAATATTCAAAACAATGCCACTCGTTTTATTATTTTTGGGAAACAATTAGAAGTTGTAGAAGATGCTTCATGCATCAGTATTGTTTTTACCTTACCACATCAAGTCGGCGCATTATATCAGATCATGAAGATTATTTATGATTATGCGATTAATATGTTGCGTATTGAATCACGCCCATTATTAGAAACACCATGGGAATATTATTTCTATGTGGATTTAGAAGGAAGTTTAAAAGATGTGGCGATGATACAGGCTTTAGAAGATATGAAAGCTCATACCAAGACAATGAGAGTATTAGGAAATTATGTTAAAAAGTAAAAAAAATATTATCTTGATTGGTATGATGGGATGTGGAAAAACGACAATTGCACGTTTGTTAAAAGATCAGTTAAAAATGAATTGGATTGATATGGATATATATATTGAAGATAAATATCAGATGCGTATTTCTGAAATGTTTGATATATCTGAAGATTATTTTAGACAAAAAGAAACAGAATGTTGTTTGGATGTTTCTAAAATGGAAAACATGATTATTTCAACGGGTGGAGGTGTCATTGAAAGATGCGATAATATCAAGGCGCTTCGTCAAAATGGTTATATTATCTATGTTGATAGACCCATCCCCTTGATATTAGAAGATATAGACACTTCGTCACGTCCTTTATTGAAAGATGGGGCTCAAAGACTTTATGAGCTCTATCAAAAAAGACATCCTCTTTATTTAAAAGCCTGTGATTATCATGTTGATAATGATGGAACATTAGAAGAGATATGTTCAAAAATAATATTGAAATTAAAAGAATTATAGTCATTGATAAGCTATAATTCTTTTCTTTATCATTTCTACTCTGGCTAATTTTAACATTGAAAATTGTAGACTTTTTTATTTGAATGAGTATAATATAAGTGAAAGGAAACTTTCACTTATATTGTTATTAAATGCATATTTGGTGCATATTAATAATGAGATGTTCAATCTCAAGGCATCCTATGATGACGAGTGACGGTTCTGACTCGTCGGTAAAATAAAAAATGACCGAACGATGATGATGTGTGAGAGCAAAGACACATCGGTAAAATAAAAAATGGCTCAAGGATGCAAGATAGAGGAATCTGTAACAGGTTCCTCTTATTTTTTTAGAAAAAGGAGGATATTCAAAATGTATGATTATGAAATAAAGAAATTGAGTAAGCAATTTTATAAAGATTATCCTCATAATCAATATAAAGAAATTTTAACAAAAGAAGGAAGAAGTTATGATGTTGTTTTATTTGAGATAGATTATTTAGCAGATTGTTATGTATGTGTACCATTTAGAACAGAAATGAAACATAATAATGGGTATAAGTTTAAATTTTCTAATAGAAGTAAAAAGCATCAATCAGGATTAGATTTCTCTAAACTTGTTATTGTTTCAAAAGATGATTATATTGGAGAAAATTCTACTATTGATACTGATGAATATCAAGAATTCAAAAGACAAGAAGATCATATTCACCATCATTTAGAAAAATATATACATGATTATGTAGAACATGTTAATGGTTATATACCATTACATATCAAACAATTTGATAGAAAATATAAATATTCTACTCTTCAATATTTTCATAAGGAATTGGGGATTTCGAAATGAAGATAAAAATGTTAGGAAAATTGATATGAGGTATCATTGAAATGATGTAGTTGTGAGATGAATCATGACTATAGTTTGATCTATATCAATGAAAGATTTAAGTTTAGAATCGAGATGTCATTTATCAAATAAATAGGATATGATAATTTTATCGTTTTATCGTTTCTGTAAAGATATTTCTGGTTTGGTTATTCACAGGGAAGTTTATTTAATGGTATAATAAAGTGTAAAAAGAATAAGAAAGGTGAATGAAATGAAAAAATATTTATGTGTAGATGTTGGTGGGACAGCCATTAAAATGGGGATATTAGATGAAGAAGGAACAATTTATGAAACAAAGAAAGTCAAAGTTCCTCCAACAATAGAAGAGATGTACCAGGTTATCGTTGATGCTTTCTTTCATGAAGATAATTTAGAAGGTGTTGCTTTAAGTATGCCAGGTGCGGTAGATAGTGAAAAGGGAATTATTGGAGGTTCTAGTGCTATTGATTATATTCATGGACCACATATTAAAGAAGATTTAGAAAGTCGTTTACATGTTCGTGTCGAAATGGAAAATGATGCCAATTGTGCAGCATTGGCTGAAGTCTGGAAAGGGGCTGCCAGTGATGTGGATGATTGTTGCTTTATTGTCAGTGGAACGGGTATTGGTGGTGCTGTTGTCAAAAATCGCCGTATTCACAAAGGGGTACATTTACATGGTGGAGAGTTTGGTTATATGATTGCTCAATTTGACTTTGATACGCATGAAATGCATACATGGTCTGAAATGGGATCAACAGTTGCTGTTGTGAAAAATGTCGCAAAAGCAAAAGGAATTGATGCTTCCTCATTAAATGGTCAGGACATCTTTGATCATTATCATGATGATCCTATTTATGAAAAATATGTTGATCAATATTATTATGTTTTAGCTAATGGTATTTATAATTTACAATATGCCTATGACCCTCAAAAAATAGTCATTGGTGGCGGTATTAGTGCAAGAAGTGATTTACTTGATGAAGTGAATCAACGTTTAGATGTAATCTTTAAGACTTTTACACATGCGAAAGTTCGTCCAACCGTTTTCACATGTCAATATCAAAATGAAGCTAATTTATTAGGAGCTTTATTTCATTTCTTCACAGTGAATTCATAAATATAATATATAATAATATAGAGGTGATGATGCATGGAAAAAATAACACCTACTGTTGATTCTAAGTTAAGACACATTGTCAAAGTTCCTCAATGTATATATGATGTATCGGGAATCACAATTAATGGGAAAAGGATTAAATCTTTAGTGTTTTCTACTGATGTGGCAGTTATTTCAAATTGCAATGCTGATGCCGTGATAGCTGTTTATCCATTTACCCCTACAATGCAGATTACAAATGCTATTATTGAAGTGGCACAAAAACCTGTTTTTGCTGGAGTGGGTGGAGGAACAACATCAGGACCAAGAGTGAATAAAATCGCTTTAGATGCTGAATTACATGGGGCTACAGCTGTTGTTTTAAATGCACCGACTAAGACAAAATTTGTACAGGAGCTATCTCAGATTATTGATATTCCTATTGTTTTAACAGTTGTTTCTACTGATGAACCATTAGAAGAAAGAATGTTACATTCAGGAGCAAGTATCATTAATGTATCAGGTGGTAAAAAGACAGTAGAAATTATTAAAGCATTACGTAAGATTGATCGAGATTTTCCAATTATCGCAACAGGTGGACCAAATGAAGAAACGATTAGAGAAGTCATTGCAGCAGGAGCGAATGCTGTAACGTATACACCACCATCAAATGGGGAAATATTTAAAGAAATGATGGAGCGCTATCGTATACAATGTTCACACCATGATGATGACGATGACGACGATGATTAAATAATCACATACGATTTAAAAATGAGATTTTCAATATATTTGAGTATCTCTTTTTTTATGAGCATTGATATTAATGAGTCTACTTTTATATATGCTTACAAAAAATGTTTTATAAAAGATACCAAGACTATATGCGTATAAAAGAATTTTTCGTGCAATAAACTATATATTGAAGTCTGGTTAAAAATAATAGACTTTCTCAATATCATTTCTATTTATACAATACAAAAATAATGACTTTTGTTTCTTTATTCGCTATAATAAGCAAGAGGTGAAAAATGTGAAACAATATTTAGATATGTGTCGTTATATATTAGAACATGGGGAAGATCGTGATGATCGTACTGGAACGGGAACACGTAGTGTTTTTGGTTATCAGACACGTTATGATTTACGTGAGGGTTTTCCTTTGATGACAACGAAAAAGATGTTTTTAAGACCTATTGCAGAAGAGCTTTTATGGTTTATTAAGGGAGATACAAACATTAAGTATTTAGTTGATAGAAATGTCAAAATATGGAATGAATGGCCTTATGAAAATTTTAAGAAATCCAAAGATTTTCATGGTGAAAGTTTAGAAGAATTTGTTGCGAAAATAAAAGAACTGCCTGCTGATGATCCATTTGTTGTGAAATATGGAGAACTAGGACCTGTTTATGGAAGACAATGGCGTAATTTTAATGAACAAGGTATTGATCAATTACAGAATTTAATTGATTCTTTAAAAAACAATCCTTTTTCAAGAAGACATATTGTCAGTGCATGGAATCCTGTAGAAGTTGATCAGATGGCTTTACCACCATGTCATGCTTTTTTACAGTTTTATGTGTCAGCTGATCGCAAATATTTATCTTGTCAGTTATATCAAAGAAGTGCTGATACATTTTTAGGTGTTCCTTTTAATATTGCATCTTATGCTTTAATGACAGCTATGCTAGCACAGGTGTGTGGATATGAAGCCAAAGAATTTATTCATACCATTGGGGATGCCCATATTTATAAAAATCATTTTGATGTTGTGAAAGAACAAATTTCTAGAGCACCACTTCCATTATGTCAATTAAAGTTAAATCCTGAAGTGAAGTCTTTATTTGATTTTACAATTGATGATATACATATTGAAAATTATCAAAGTCATGGAAGATTATATGGGAAGGTGAGTGTCTAATGATTAGTATTATTGTGGCTATGGATGATAATCGTTTGATTGGAAAGAAGGATTCATCAAATGGAATGCCATGGAACAACAAAGAAGATTTAAAGCATTTTAAAGAAACAACCATTCATCAGACTATTTTAATGGGTTATACAACATATCAGGCTATTGGTAGACCACTACCTCATCGTCATACTATTGTTGTGAGCTTTGAACCATTTGAAGATGATCGTGTAGAAGTGAGAACATCATTAGAAGAAGTGATTCAGGAATATAAAGAGAGTGGAAAAGATTTATTTATTTCTGGTGGGGCTTCCATCTATAAGCAGTCTTTACCTTATGTTGACCAATTGTTGATTTCTAGAATAAAAGGAACACATGATGGAGAAACTTATTTTCCGGATTTTGATGGCTATGGTTTTGTTTTAAAGGAAGTCAAACCATTTGAAACATTTGATTTGGAAATTTATCAAAGAGGTGCCTAATGAAAAGAATTATATTTTTAATCTTTAGATTATTATACAGAATACCTGGCTGGTTATTAACTATTCATCGTTATAATAAAAATAAAGAGAACATCAGTTTTGCACAAAGATTCTATTTTATTCAAGAATTGGTTAGAAAAGTCAATCAAAAATCAAGAGTTCAGATTCATTGTTATGGTAAAGAGAATTTACCTGAAGAACAGGGTTATTTAATGGCTCCTAATCATCAGGGATTATTTGATGCCTTGATTTTATTTGGAACACATGATAAACCTTTTAAATTCATTGTGAAAAAAGAATTAATGCATGTCTTTGTATTAAAAAATGTATTACATATGGTTGATGCTTTAGCCATTGATCGTGAAAATATTCGCGCTTCAGTCAAAGTCATTAGACAGGCTTCTAAAGAAATGAAAGAAGGAACAAGCTATGTCATCTTCCCTGAGGGAACAAGATGTCGTCAACAAAACAAAATGCTTGAATTTAAAGGTGGAACTTTTAAATCTGTTATGGATGCAAAAAAACCAATTGTGCCAGTCGCATTAATTGATTGTTATAAGGTGTTTGATAATAACTCTATTGAAAAGGTAAATGCTCAGATTCATTATTTACCACCTATCTACTATGATGAATATAAAGATATGAGCAGTACAGAAGTTGCAAGTATGGTACAATCAAGAGTTGAAAAATGTATTCAGGAAAACGAGAATAAATTCTAGAAATTTATTCTTTTTTCTTATGAATTTTTTCACAAAATCATTGATGAATTCAAAATAATTTGTATTTTCTATTTGTTTTGAACCTAAAAATAAGTGGGAAAACAGCGAAAAAAACTTGATATATAAACGCTTTCAAGATATAATATATATAGTTCAAAAAAGGAATGGGAAGGAGAAATTTTTTTATGAACAAATTATTAAAAGTTTTAGCTGCATCTGCTTTAGTGGCTACTGTTTTAGTTGGATGCGGTAAAAAAGGAGAATCAACTGGAGGAGCTGCTGAAGGTGCAAAATATGCAAAAGCTGGATTTGGTATGATTATTGAACCTGGTGATACAACAAGTACAACTATGGCAACAGTGGGATTGGATGCTGAAGGTAAAATTAATTACATTGATGTAGATGTTATCCAAACTCCTAATGGAAAAGACGAAACTAAAACTAAAAAAGAATTAAAAGAAGACTATGGAATGAAATCTACTTCAGCTCAAATGGGTAAAATTGAAGGTGGTGCAGAATGGTATCAACAAATTGCTAAATTTGAAGAATTCTGTAAAGGTAAAACTTTAGACGAAGTTGCTGCAATTGAAACAGAACAACGTGATGAAGAACATACTTCAGTACCAAAATCTGGTTCTGATTTAGCTACTGGATGTACAATGGATATTGGTGCATTTAAAGAAGCTGTAGCAAAAGCTGGTCAAAATATGACAGAAGTTAATGCTGCAAAAATTGGTTCTGGTGAAGTTGTTAGCTGGGATGGAGAACAAAAAAATACAACAACTGCTGCAGTTGCATTAGATGCTGACGGAAAAGCTGTATGGGCTTATGTAGATGTTTCTCAAAATCCAAATGGAAAAGATGAATCTAAATCTAAAAAAGAATTACAATCAGATTACGGAATGAAATCTACTTCAGCTCAAATTGGTAACATCGAAGGTGGAGCAGAATGGTATGAACAAGCTGCTACATTTGAAAAATATGTTGTTGGAAAAACAGCTGATGAAGTTGCTGCAACTGAAACAGAAAAACGTGATGAAGAACATACTTCAGTACCAAAATCTGGTTCTGATTTAGCAGCTGGATGTACAATGGATATTGGAGCATTCTTAGAAGCAGTAGCTGAAGCATTTGCTAACGCTCAATAAAAAATGATGAAAACCATGAAAAATTCATGGTTTTTTTTTATGTTTATTGCTATAATGAACACTGGTGATGAAATTGAAAAAAGGAATATTAAGCTTATTGGCTTTATCAATGATGAGTTTGGTCGTTGGATGTGAAAAAAAATATGAATTAATGAGTCATCATTTTACGGGACCATTTGATACCATTACGACTTATATGTCTTATGCCAATAATGAAGAAGAATTTAATGAACAATGTGATTATATTGAAGAACAGTTGAATTATTATGATCATTTGTTTGATAAGTATAATACATATGATAATATGAATAATCTCAAAACAATTAATGATAATGCAGGTCAAAAGGCTATTGCGGTTGATCAGCCGTTAATTGATTTATTGACACTAAGTATTGAAAGAAATAAAACCATTTCTTCTAAAGTGAATGTCGCTTTTGGAAGTGTCATTAATATTTGGCATGATTACCGTGATAAGGCTGAAGCTAATGGTGGTGTTGGTGAAGTGCCAGATAGCGAAGAATTAGAAAAAGCTAATTTACATACAAGTATTGATAGTATTCAAATTGATGAAAAGCAAAAGACTGTCTATATTGATGATCCTGAAGTTTCAATTGATGTAGGGGCCACTGCTAAGGGTTATGCGATTGAATTGATTAAAGATGGATTGATTGAAAAAGGTGTTGATAATTTCTTATTGAGTGGTGGTGGCAATGTGGCCAGCCATGGTCAAAGAAAAATTCAAAAAGAAGGAGATTTTTATCTTGATGAATGTGCCGATAAATTCTGCGTCGGTATTGAATCACCTCAAGATGGTAATTATTCAGCAAGTGTGGATGATCCTGACAGTGAAAATGAAGCTGTTTTAGTTGTTCAAGGAGAATCAATTGTCACAAGTGGAGACTATCAAAGATTCTATCAGGATGATAATGGTATCAGATATCATCATTTGATTGATCCAGATACTTTATATCCAGCTGTTTATTTTAGAAGTGTCAGTATCATTACTGAAGATAGTGGCTTGGCTGATTTCTTGAGTTCAGCTGTTTTCTTGATGAGTTATGAAGATGGATTGAAGCTGATTAATTCATTGGATGGTGTAGAAGCGATCTGGCTATTAGAAGATGGTCAAATCAGAATGTCAGATGGTTTAAAAGATAATGAAAATATTTATGTAATAGAAAAATCAAGATTGAAATAGGAGGAAAAGTATGCAAAGTTATAAAACCAAAGGAACATGTTCATCACGTATTGATTTTGATATTGAAGATGGTAAAGTGACACATGTAAAATTTATTGGTGGCTGTTCAGGAAATACACAGGGGGTAGCCAGACTTGTTGAAGGGATGAGTAAAGAAGAAGCTATTACCAGATTAGAAGGTATTCGCTGTGGTGCCAAATCGACATCTTGTCCAGATCAGCTTGCAAAAGCATTAAAACAAGCTCAGTAGAACAAAACAATGTTCTACTTTTTTTGTCTTTTTTAGTTGTTGTCTACATATGATAGATTAGGTGATGTCTATGATGATACGTAGAATGAAAAAAATGCAACTGTTATGTGGAATTCTTTTAATATTACAACTGGTATGTTTTCAATGGATGATTCCATTTCATTTTTTAGCTGTTTTGTTGAGTATCATTATTATAATTAATCAAAGATGGTTTAAAGTTATACAACTTCAATATCATTTTTATTTAATTGGTTTATATTTTTATCGTTTATGGGTTTTAAGTATTGAAAGTTTTTATTTTTTAGATTTGATTTATGTTGTGTTTTGTCTGTATATTGCGATTATGTTAATTCTTTTCTCGTTTCATTGTATCTTATAATGATTTTTTTTGTTATAATGTAGCATAAAGGAGGCGGTTATGATGTTTGGTCATTTGCAGATTTATAGTGGTTATAGTTTTCAGCAAAGTACAATTTTAATTGAAGATTTGGTTATGGCTGCAAAAGAGAAACATTTAGATGCCTTAGCCTTAACAGATAAAAATAATATGTTTGCGACAATAGAATTTAGTGAAACATGCTTAAAAAATAATATTAAACCTATTTTGGGCATGGAAGCCAGTGTCTTGATTGATGGGAATATTTATCCATTTATTCTTTTGGCTATTGATGATCAGGGCTATTTTGATCTGGTTCAAATCTGCTGTGAGATTAACTTAAGTCAAGATCGTGCCATTGCCTTAAATAAACTGGCGTTGTATCATGAACATCTTTATATCATTTCTGGTTTGGAAGATGGCATTATTGAACGTCATGTTGCAAAGGAAATGGAAGATGAAGCCATTAAATATATGCGTTTATTTCAAGAACTTTTTCATGATCATTATTATGTCATGTTACAAAATCATTATTTAAAATTTCAGGAACAACGCAATCAAAGAATCATATCTTTGGCTCGTTATGTCAAAGTCAAAGTGATTTGTTCTAATGAAGTGCGCTATTTAAAAAAACAGGATGCTTTGGCTGTTGATTTGATGCAGGCTTCTTTAAGTGGAACGGTCTTAGATACCCAATATGAGCCATTGACGCAAGAAAAATATTTAAAAAGTGAAGCTGAAATGGAACAGTTATTTTCATCAGAGATTATTGAAGAAACAAGAAAAGTGTTAGTGACATGTAAAGCAACAGTGCCTTTACATGAAAAATATTTACCGACATATCCTGTCCCACATCAGGGAAAAGCTGTTGATTATTTAAGAAGTTTATGTAAAGTTGGATTAAAGAAACGCTTTGGTCATCAGGACATTCCCGTCACTTATAAAAAACGTCTACAATATGAATTGAATGTGATTCATGAAATGGGATTTGATGATTATTTTTTAATTGTCTGGGATTATGTTCGTTGGGCAAAAGTGCATAAAATTCAAGTTGGACCAGGAAGAGGGAGTGCAGCTGGAAGTCTGGTTGCCTATGTTTTAGGAATTACCAATATTGATCCATTGCGTTATGATTTGCTGTTTGAACGTTTTTTAAATCCTGGTCGTGTTTCTATGCCTGATATTGATATTGATTTTCAGGATGATCGTCGTGATGAAGTGATTCGCTATGTTATTGATAAATACGGTCAGGATCATGCCGCACAGATTGTCACTTTTAATACTTATGGACCTCGTGTAGCAATCAAAGAAATGGGAAAAGTCATGGGGATTCCACTTGCACGATTAGAATTAATTGCCAAGATGATACCTACTTCTCCTAAAAACAAAAAAACGATTACGCAGATGTATCAGACTTCTGCGCAGTTTCAATCTCTGATCAATCAAGATCCACGTCTTAAAAAAATCGTTGGAGCAACGAGTATTATTGAGCATTTACCACGTAATGTATCAACACATGCGGCGGGAGTTATTTTATCTAGACGTGCTTTACATGAAGTTGTGCCATTAGTTGTAGGACCAACGTCAACATTAATGAGTCAATATTCTAAAGATTATATTGAAACAGCTGGTTTTCTGAAGATGGATTTTCTAGCTCTTAAAAATCTCACAATGCTGGATTATATTTGTAAAGATATTGAACACAATGAAGGGGTTTCTATTGCGTTGAATCAATTGCCATTAGATGATGAAAAGACATATCGTCTGATTTCCAAAGCAGATACTTTTGGTGTCTTTCAGTTAGAATCTTATGGGATGCGTCATTTGTTAAGACAGATGAAACCTTACTGTTTTGATGATATTGTAGCAGCCATAGCCTTGTTTAGACCAGGACCTATGGAAAATATTCCGACTTATTTAAAACGTCGCAGTCATCAAGAAAAGATTACATATCCTTTAAAGGAGTTAGAACCTATTTTAAAATCGACTTATGGCATCATGGTTTATCAGGAACAAATGATGCAGGTTGCCCAAAAAATGGCAGGTTTTTCACTTATGAAAGCTGATATACTGAGAAAGGCAACATCTAAAAAAGAAACACAGCTGATGCAGTCCATGAAAGAAGAATTTATTCAAGGTTGTTTAGATCATGGTTTCACTCAAGAAAAAGCTATTGAAGTTTTTGGTCTGATTGAAAAGTTTGCCGATTATGGATTTAATAAGTCACATAGTGTGGCTTATGGATACGTGGCTTATCAGTTGGCATATTTAAAAGCCAATTATCCACTTTACTTTTTTGCATCGATCTTATCTAATGAATTATCAAGTGAAAATACAAAGGTGCATTGTATTCAGGAGTGTAAAGCTTATCATGTCCAGATTTTACCACCGTCAGTCAATTATTCTCAGGCTCGTTTTATGGTGGAAGATGGGCATATTCGCTATTCTTTATTAGCCATTAAAAATGTTGGATATGCGGGTTATAAAGCTATTGTTGAAGAACGTGAAAAAGGATTATTTTTAGATATTTATGATTTTATGATGCGTATGGAAAATTCACATTTATCTAAAAAAATGTTAGAATCATTGGTTGATGCAGGGGCTTTGGATGAGTTTGGAATGTCACGTCAAACCATTTTAAAGAATCTGGATGCGATTAGGGATTATGGACATTTAAAAGAAAATCTGGGGATTGATGAAAAACCAGTTTTAACGATTTATCAAGATCAGCAGGAAGAAAAACTCGCAAGAGAAAAAGCTGTATTGGGTGTGTATCTATCTATGCATCCTATTGAACTGATGAAACAAAAGATTCAGACAGCTTATGTTAATGTGGCTGATTTGGATGAATATATCCAAAAGACAGTTAATGTGGTTGTGCAGTTACAACGTGTTAAAAATATTACTGATCGTAAAGGTCAGGAAATGTGTTTTATTGAAGCAATGGATGAAACAGGTAGTATGGATGGTGTTGTCTTTGCTTCAAGTTATAAAAACATAGGAATGATGTTAAAGAAAGGAAATATTTGTCTTATTCAGGGAAAAGTAAATATGAAAGATAAATTATCTTTGATTGTGGATAAGGCAAGGGTTGTTGAATAGATATGGAAGAATTAATTTTGATTGATGGAAATTCATTGTTATTTAAAGCTTATTATGCAACGGCATCAATGGGAAATTTAATGGTGAATAAAGATGGGATACCAACCAATGCAGTCTTTGGTTTTGCGAATATGTTACAAAAGATATTAGAACGTGAAAGTGCCTATATTGTTGTGGCATTTGATTATGGTAAAAAGACATTTAGAAACGATTTATTGAAACAATACAAAGCCACAAGAAAAGAAACACCGGATGAATTAAAATGTCAGTTTGCAATGGTCAGAGAATTTCTAGATGCTTATTCTATTCCTTATTATGAATTAGAGGGATATGAAGGTGATGATTTAATTGGCACATTATCAAGGCTAGGGGAAGAACAAGGTTTAAGCGTGTCTATTTTTACAGGAGATAAAGATGCTTTTCAGCTCGTCTCTAAGCAGACAACAGTTTATCGTACTGTGAAAGGTGTCACTCAGCTTGATGTTTATACACCTGAAACGATTCAGGAAAAATATGGGTTGGTTCCTGATCAGATTCGTGATTTTCTAGGACTTATGGGAGATAGTGCTGATAATATTCCTGGAATTAAAGGTGTAGGTGAAAAAACAGCTTTAAAATTGCTTCATGAGTATGGAACGATTGAAAACTTAAAGGAACATATGCATGAAATCAAAGGAAAAATGGGTGAAAAGATTCGTGAAAATATTGATATTGGACTTCAATCTAAGAAAATAGCTACGATTTTAAGAGATGTTCCTGTGACATTGGATTTAAATCAGGCACGTTATGATGGATATGATTTTGAAAAGCTCAAGGCTTTTTATACACATTATGATATGAATTCATTATTGAAAAAGATTTCTGTTGAATCACGTCCAACATCAAAAACGGATTTTCAATATGAAGTTGTTCAAAAAATGCCACCGATTCAAGAAGACAGTAGTGTTTTAGGGGCTATTTATGATTCTAATTATCATAAATCCATTGTTTTAGGATATGCTTTATATAATGCACATCAGGCTTATTTCATTACTTTTGAAGATGCTCTCAAAGATCAGCAGTTTTTAGACTATTTAAAAGATGAACATTATCATAAATACAGTTATAATATCAAAGCTCAAATTTTATCAGCCAAATGGAATGGTATTGAAATCAAAGGTATGGACTTTGATTTACAATTAGCCTCTTATATCTTAAATCCAAGTTTAAAAGATGAAATGAAATATATTGGAGATTATTATGGTTATACGTCTTTACAATATGAAGAAGAGGTTTTTGGAAAGAACACAAAGAAACATATTCCTGAATTAGATTTATTAGCCAAACATACCATTTCTAAAGCGAAGGCTATCTATGATTTAAAAGATCAGGCCATTGAAAAACTAAAACAGGAAGAACAGTATGATTTGTATCAGAATCTAGAATTACCAGTGACTTATATTTTGGCTCAAATGGAATATGTTGGAGCTAAGATAGATGTTGATGTCTTGAAAAAACTGGAACAGAATTTTGATCAGCAGATTAAAGAAATTGAAGAAGATATTTATATGCTGGCTGGTGAAAAATTCAATATTGCTTCTCCTAAACAGTTAGGTGATATTTTATTTCATAAATTAGGTTTGCCTAATGGTAAAAAAACAAAGAGTGGATATTCTACATCACAGGATATCTTAGAAAAGATTGAAGACTTACATCCAATTGTGCCTTTGATTCAACAATATCGTATGTTGACAAAATTATCATCTACATATGTCAAAGGATTACAGGAACAAGTCTTTCCTGATGGTAAAATTCATACCATTTTTAATCAGGCTTTAACACAGACAGGACGTTTATCATCTATTGATCCTAACTTGCAAAATATTCCTGTCCGTCAGGAAGAAGGAAAACTGATTCGACAGGCTTTTGTAGCGAGTCATGATTATTTAATATCTTTTGATTATTCACAGATTGAATTGCGTATTTTAGCACATTTGGCTCAAGTGAAATCATTGATTGACGCTTTCCATCAAAATAAAGATATCCATACACATACAGCGGCACTGGTTTTCAAAGTCAAAGATGAAGATGTCACTCCACAAATGCGTCGTCAGGCCAAAGCCGTTAACTTTGGAATCATTTATGGTATGGGAGAATTCCGTTTATCTAAACAGATCGGTGTGACATTATCTGAAGCTAAAGAATTCATTCGTCGCTATTTTGAAGAATATCCTGAAATTCAACAATATATGCATCGTGTTGTAGAAGACTGCAAAAAAAATGGTTATGTATCTACGGTATTGAATCGTAAACGTTATATTCCAACTATTAATGATAAGAATTTTATGGTGCGTGAACAGGCAAAACGTTTTGCGATGAATTCTCCAATTCAGGGAAGCGGTGCTGATATTTTAAAACTTGCGATGATTCAGGTAGATCGTTTAATGAAAGAAAAGAAAATGAAATCACAAATGATTTTACAGGTACACGATGAATTGATTTTTGATGTTTATAAAGAAGAATTGGATGAAATGATGACGATCATCAAATCAGCTATGGAAAATGCCTTCCAAATGGAAGTTCCATTAAAGGTGGATGGAACTTATGCAACCAACTGGTATGATTTAAAATAAGGATTATATGCCAGAATTACCAGAAGTAGAAACCGTCAGGCGTACTTTAAAGAATTTTATTTTAGAACGCCCTATTTTAGGCATTGATGTTTATTATGATCGTATCATTCAGGGAGATACACAATTATTTGTCGAAAGTCTTCAACATGAAATCTTTTGTGATATTGATCGTGTTGGAAAATATCTGATTTTTAAATGTCAAAATCATGCATTTGTTTCTCATTTGCGTATGGAAGGAAAATTCCATATTGTTGAAAGTGATGAGCCTGTCAATAAACATACACATGTTGTTTTTCATATGGATAGGCATCAGGATTTAAGATATATAGATACAAGAAAATTTGGACGTATGGAACTGGTGAGTCTGGATGATTATCGTGAACAGTTGCCTTTAAAGAAATTAGGTCCAGAACCTTTTGAAATCACAACAGAGGCTTTATATGAACGTTTGCATCATTGTTCTTTGCCTATTAAAACAGCCTTGCTTGATCAAAGTCTTATGTGCGGGATAGGAAATATTTATGCCAATGAGATATGTTTTTATATGCATATTGATCCACGTACCAAAGCTTCTCGTTTATCTCGAAAAAGAGTGGATGAATTAAGAAAGGTTGCGATTATGGTATTACAAAGTGCCATTGAACAGGGTGGCACAACGATTCATTCCTTTGATGCTAATGGGATACATGGTCTGTTTCAGGTTCAGCTTAAAGTTCATGGACAAAAGGTTTGTCCAGTCTGTCATCATGATATTAAAAAAGTCATGGTTCATCAGCGTGGCACTTATTTTTGTCCACAATGTCAAAAGAAACGTTATTAAGGGGTGTGAAAAATGAGTCGAGTCATTGGAATTACGGGGTCAATTGCAGTGGGAAAAAGCAGTGTGACACAATATTTAAGAACACATGGTTATTGTGTTTTGGATGCTGATGAGATTTCACATCAGGCTTTAGAAAAGAACAGTGGATGTTATCATCAGATCATTGCTCACTTTGACTGTTTAGATGAAAATGGAAATATCAGTCGCCAAAAGCTGGGACAGATTGTTTTTCATGATGCCAAAAAGAAAGCTTTATTAGAAAGTATTATTCACCCTTATGTGAAAACAACATTACAGGAGGGAATTGAGACTTCTCAAGAACCGCTGATCTTTTTAGATGTACCATTATTATATGAAACGCATATGGATGAAATGTGTGATAGTGTCATTGTTGTTTATGTTGATGAAATGACTCAAATGAAACGTCTGATGGCACGCAATCATATTGATGAAACACAGGCTCAACATTTAATGAGTCAACAAATATCTATTGAAAGAAAAAAAGACATGGGAGATTATATCATTGATAATCGTTATGGTTTTGAAGAGTTATATCAAAATATAGAAAGGGTATTAAAGGATTTAAAAGATGAAACTGTATGTGACTGATTTATATCGTGTAGAAATGCGTTATCCGCTTGATGACGTACAAATAGATACATTATATTCTCTGTATCAGCCTTTGATTGGCATGGAGGCAACGCATTTGTATATGATGCTTGTCATGGAAGGAAAACGAATGCGCCGTTTTATTGCACCTTGTCCACTTTCACGTTTAACATCTTATATGTCTATGAGTGTTATGGATATGGAAAAAGCTTTACGTAGTTTAGAAGCAATAGGATTGGTGAAAACTTATGTCAAACATGAAAATGATATAACCCAGTATATTTATCGTCTTTATGCCCCTTTATCTTTAAAAGCATTCTTTAAAAATCAGATTTTATCTTCATTATTACAGTTATCTTTATCTGAAGATGATTTTCAAAAAACAGTGCAATATTTTAAGATTTCTTTAGAAAATCTAGATGGTTATGAAGATATTACAGCAAGATTTCAAGATGTTTTTACTATCCAGCATTCTCCCCAAAAAACACGTCTTTTAAAATACAATGAAGATTTGATCCATCAAACAACACAGGATGTCAAAATAGATTATGATTATGATTTATTGTATCAGAGTTTAGCGGATTATCAGGTGAATCGTTCTTTACTGAGTCAGGATGATTTGAATTATGCGACAGAACTGGCTTATGTTTATCATGTTGATGCTTTAACATTGGCAGGCATTATGAAAGATGCTATGGAATCACAGGGAATCAATCGCAGTCGTATGAAACAGGCAATTCAAAAATATTTTGATGTATCTCAAACATCTCAGTTACAGGAAGTTTATCATAAGCAGCCTATCCAGTTTCAAACATCAGATCAGACTTCATCACCACTTGTTTTACATATGAAATATTTAGATTCCTTAACACCCTATGATCTTTTAAAAGATAAACAGGGAGGCAAAGAACCTGTCTATCATGATTTAATGATTGTGGAAACGTTAATGGTTCAATTAGGTTTAAAACCTGCTGTGGTGAATGTTTTGATTGAATATGTCTTAGGTAAGAATAATAATCGTTTGTCAAAACGTTATTGTGAAGCGATTGGTGCTTCATGGGCCCGTAAGAATATTCAGACGGCTATGGATGCCTATCGTGAATTGATGAATCAATCCACACCAGAACAATCCAAAGAAGAAGAGGTTTCATCATCTTCATCACAAAGTCAAGTGTCATCACAAGAGCTGATGGACTTACTTAATCAATTGAAGGAGGGACAATTATGATCAAAATATCTGATATGATCGTCAAAGATGATATTGAAAAGTTAAAAAAAGAAAGCCAGTATGCATTATTAAAGGAACAGAATATTCAAGCTTTTTTAAAACAGAATCATTTAGATCCATCTGTTATGGATGATTACTGGGTAGAATTTTTAGATTATAATGATGATTTTCATGTTTGTCAGTCATGTCAATCTTTAAATCAGTGTCCTAAAGATACCATTGGTATGCAAAAAATATTAAAATATTATGATGGTGAAATTGTTTTAGAACTGCAAAGCTGTCCTTTTGGTAAAGAAATTGAAAAGAAGAGAAAACTTCTCGATCACTTTGTGATGAGTAATGTTAGTGAAGATTTAATGCTGACAGATTTGTCTTCACTCAAGATTGTTGAAAATGCGGCGAAACTTTCAGCTAATCATCAAAATGCTTTAGGACATATTCTTAAGTATTCACAGACACCCACTTCACAAGGACTTTTCTTACATGGTCCAATGGGAAGTGGAAAGACAACATTGTTGGCTGGTTTGATGAATAGTTTAGCTAAGAAAGATAAACAGATTGGATTTATTCATTTTCCAACTTATCTGATTGATCTCAAAGCGAGTTTTTCTTCTGGTGATAATGAATACGCTATGGATAAGTTGTTGAAGGTTGATTATTTACTGTTGGATGAATTAGGTGAAGAAAATATCACAGCGTGGTCACGTGATGAAATTCTATTAACCATTTTATCTTATCGTTTATTGAATCATTTACCTACTTTTTTTACAAGTATGTATGGTTATAATGAATTAAAAAAAGTCTATACTTTAAAAAAAGGTGATGAAATTCGTGCAAATACAATTATTTCAAAATTGAAAGCGTTAAGCATTGAAATAATGCTTGACTGAACCAAAATGACGATATAGAATGTACTCGAAAGTATAGAATACAACGTCATTTTATGATAAAATAATAACGAAAAAAGCGAGAGGAGAGTAGTTATGGTGAAATGCATTGGAGTATTAACTTCTGGTGGAGATGCGCCAGGAATGAACGCAGCTATCCGTGCTGTAACAAGAACTTGTTTAAACAAGGGAATTAAAATTTATGGGGTGCGATTAGGATATAAAGGACTTCATGATGGTGAATTTATTGAATTCGATAGCCATAGTACACGTAATATTATTAACATTGGGGGAACATTCTTAAAATCTGCACGTTTTCCTGAATTTAAAGACCCTAAAGTCAGAGAAGAAGCCATTGAACAAATGAAAAAAGTTGGAATGGAAGCTTTGGTTGTTATTGGGGGAGATGGAAGCTATAATGGAGCTTTAAAATTAACAGAAATGGGAATCAACTGTATTGGTATTCCTGGAACAATAGATAATGATATTCCTGATACTGATTTTACAATTGGATTTGATACAGCTTTAAATACAATTGTAGATGCTTTAGATAAATTAAGAGATACATCAAGCTCACATCAAAGATGTACAATTCTTGAAGTTATGGGAAGAAGATGTGGTGACTTAGCTGTTCATGCAGGACTTGCCTGTGGAGCAGAAATGATTGTGACAAGCGAAAGTGGTTTTGATGAAGAAGAAATTATTGAAACTTTAAAACGTTCAAAAGCTTCTGATAAAAAACATGCTTTGGTTGTTATTACTGAACATATTACAGATGTTCATGAACTTGCAAAACGTGTTGAAGAAGCAACTGGTTTTGAAACACGTGCCAATGTTTTAGGACATATGCAAAGAGGTGGACGTCCATCTGCTAGAGATCGTGTTTTAGCTACTCGTATGGGAATCAAAGCTGTTGAATTATTAGAAGAAGGTAAAGGTGGTCTTTGCATCAGTGATGTTAAAGGTGAAATTGTTGGACTACCAATTCAAGAAGTCTTAGGACATAAACGTAAAGTCAATCAAGGTATTTACGAAGATGTATTAAAACTTCGTTAAATATAAACTAAGCTATAGGAGATTAATTGAGAATGAAAGATAAGATGAAGAAAACAAAGATTATTTGTACAATTGGACCTGCATCTGAAGATCCAAAAATGTTAAAAAAATTAGTTTTAGCTGGTATGAATGTTATGCGTTGTAACTTCTCTCATGGTGATTATGAAGAACATGGTAAAAAAATGCAAACAATGCGTGATGTCAATGCTGAACTTGGGACAAACTGTGCTATTTTATTAGATACAAAAGGACCTGAAATTAGAACTGGTGATTTTGAAGGTGGATTTACTGAATTTAAAAAAGGACAAGTATCTACAATCTGTGTGGAAGATATCGTAGGGACTGCAGATCGTTTCACAATCACTTATAAAGATTTATACAAAGATGTTAAACCTGGTGGATTTATCTTAGTGAACGATGGGCAAGTTGAATTATTAGTTGACCATGTTGAAGGAACTGATATCGTTTGTGTTTGTGCAAATGATGGTAAAGTCAAAAATAAACGTGGAATCAATGTTCCTGGTATCGAACTTGGATTTGATTTCATTTCTGAAAAAGATAGAGCTGACTTAGAATTTGGATGTCAACAAGATGTAGATTACATCGCTGCATCATTTGTACGTCGTCCTCAAGACGTTTTAGATGTTAAAAAAGTATTAGTTGAAAATGGAAAACCTGATATTCAAATCATCGCTAAAATTGAAAATAGCGAAGGTGTTGAAAAAATGGATGATATCATTAAAGTTGCTGATGGTATCATGGTTGCACGTGGGGATTTAGGTGTTGAAGTTCCTGCTGAAGATGTACCTTTAATTCAAAAAGAATTAATCAGAAAATGTAAAGCAGCTGGTAAAGTTGTTATTACTGCAACACAAATGCTTGAATCTATGCAAGAAAATCCAAGACCAACTCGTGCTGAAGTCAGCGACGTTGCAAACGCTATTTATGATGGTACTGATGCTATTATGTTATCTGGTGAATCTGCACAAGGTAAATATCCAGAAGAAGCTGTTATGGTTATGAACAAAATTGCAATTAAAACAGAATCTACATTAGATTATGCTTCATTACATAGAAAAGCTGTCAGAACTGCATCTGATGATCCTTCTGAAGCTATCTGTATGTCAGTAGCTGAAATTGCAACAAAATTCAATGTTGCTGCCATCGTTGCATTTACAGAATCTGGATTTACAGCAAAGAAAATGTCTAGATATAGACCAGAATGTCCAATCATTGCGGCAACTCCATATGAAAAAACAACTAAGAAATTAGCAATTAACTGGGGTGTTAAATCTGTAACATGTAAACACATGGATACAACAGAAGGTTTATTAAACTTAGCTGAAGTTATTGCAAAAGAAAACGGTGTTAATGCTGGGGAAACAATCCTTGTTACTGGAGGAACTCCTGGTGTTCGTGGAACAACAAGCTACTTACAATTAATCACTGTTAAATAAATTTTCAATCAATTTCTATTCATGAGAAAAGTATCACTTTCAAAGTGATGCTTTTTTATGTAAAATTTACATTTTAGAGATTTTTTCATATTTTATACACAAAAATATGATATTTTAAATATAGAAAAGAAATAAAGAGAAAGGTATGCTGAAATATGTTTCATCAAGCAGGAGATAAACTGAAGATTTGTTCCTATTTATTTATGATTTTCTATACAATGAAATCACTCATTTTTCGATTACAATATATATTGTCAATTGAAAATTTATTCAGTTTTTCAAAAGATATCGTCTTTGCATTCATTGTGTCATTATTGATTTATGGCTGTAGCTATATAGTGAAATTATATGAAAATAAGGATATTTTATAAACTCAAAAAATGACAGGGGGGGGGTACAAAACGTGACTTATAAAGTATCTAAAATTTTAAAAGTATGTGCTTATATTTTCTTAGTTGGGAGTATCTTACAACAAGGATATACAATAGCGATGAATACATCTTATTTAAATACTGGTGAGCTAATGGGAGTAGAATCGATGCTGATGATGTTGTGGTCTTGTTTTATCTCCTTTTTACTTTCATTAATCATCTATGGATTTGCAGAAATTATTGAATATTATGAAATGAAAAAAACAAAAGATACAGATATCTTGACAAATGAGAATAATGATGTAAAATAACTTTACAAGCAATGATTTAGGATATGTTTTTATAAGTGATTGTTTAGAGAAAAGATGGTTGGTGAAAATCTTTGATAGCTTATAGAAATACTCCCTAATAGGCTACACTCGAAAGAGATTGTCGTAGAACTGCGTTAAAGTTTTGAGGTTATCTGATAGATAATGAATAAAGGTGGTACCACGAGATTTCGTCCTTTGGATGAAATCTCTTTTTTATTAAGGGGGTCAGATATGGAAAAAGGACATTTAGAATTTCCTGATTATCATCATGAAGAATCAATGAAAGCATTGATTCAAGCTATGAAAGATAATCATAATCCTTTTGGTGTCAATGGTGCAGGTTCTTTTGAAAGCTGTTCAAGTTATCAGGAATGGATTTCAAGGGAAAAGAAGAATCATTTAGGCATTGAATTAGAAGATGGTTTTGTTCCAGGGACAGAGTTTTTATATGTTGTCAATAATCAAGTGATTGGTTGTATTCATATCCGTCATTGCTTAAATGAGGCTTTATTCAAACATGGTGGACATATTGGCTATTCCATTCATCCTGATTATCGTAGGCAGGGATATGCTACAGATATGTTGAAACAGGCACTTCAATTTTGTCAACAATGGGAAATTGAACCCGTATTAATCACTTGTCATCAAGATAATGTGGCTTCAAGAAAGACCATTGAAAAATGTGGTGGTGTTTTTGAAAATCAATATGATGATATTTTAAGATTTTGGATAGGAGGAAAGAAATAATGAGAGATTTTATTAATGAAGAAGCTTTAAATACTTTAAATCATTCATGTGCACATGTGATGGCACAGGCAGTTAAGCATTTATATCCTCAAGCTAAATTCTGGGTTGGACCAGTTGTGAGTGAAGGATTCTACTATGATATTGATTTAGGTGACCAGGTGATTACTGATGATGATTTACCTAAAATTGAAAAAGAAATGAAGAAAATCTGTAAAGATGGAAAAAGAATTATCAGAGAAGAAATTTCTAAGGAAGAAGCTTTAGAAATGTTTAAAGATGATCCTTATAAGTTAGATTTAATTCAAGGTTTAGAAGATGGACATATTACATGTTATCGTCAAGGAGACTTCGTTGATTTATGTAGAGGGCCACATGTAGAAACTGTCAAATTATGTAAGAATTTTAAATTATTAAAACATTCTGGAGCTTACTGGAAAGGTGATAAAAACAATAAAGTTCTACAAAGAATTTATGGTGTTTGTTTCCCAACAGCTGAAGAGTTACAGGAACATTTAGACTTTTTAGAAGAAGCTAAAAAAAGAGACCATAAAAAATTAGGAAGAGAACTTGATTTATTTATGATGAGTGAATATGCACCAGGTATGCCATTTTTCTTACCACATGGGATGTTATTAAGAAATACATTAGAACAATACTGGTATGAAGAACATGCCAAAGAAGGATATCAGTTCATTAAAACACCAATCATGATGTCAAGAGAGTTATGGGAAACTTCAGGACATTGGGATAACTATAAAGAAAATATGTATACAAGTGAAGTTGATGAGCGTGAATTTGCGATTAAACCAATGAACTGTCCAGGAAGTATGCTTGTTTATAAAAATGGTTTACATTCTTATAAAGATTTACCACTTCGTATGGGAGAACTTGGACAAGTGCATAGACATGAAGCCAGTGGTGCTTTAAATGGTTTATTTAGAGTACGTACTTTTACACAGGACGATGCACATATCTTTATGACACCTGATCAGATTGAAAGTGAAGTTGTACGTTTGATTTCATTTATTGACCGTGTTTATTCTAATTTAGGCTTACCATATGATATTGAATTATCAACTCGTCCAGAAGAAAAATATATTGGAGATTTAGAAATCTGGGAAAAGAGTGAAGCAGCCTTAGCAGCAGCATGTCAAGCAGCTGGAAAAGACTTTAAAGTCAATCCTGGAGATGGAGCTTTCTATGGTCCAAAACTTGACTTCCATGTCAGAGATTCTTTAGGAAGAGTTTGGCAATGTGGAACAATCCAATTAGATATGAACTTACCAGAAAGATTTGATTTAACATATGTGGATCATAATGGTGAAAAAGTGAGACCAGTTATGTTACATCGTGTGATCTTTGGTTCTATTGAAAGATTTATTGGTATTTTGATTGAACACTTTGCAGGGGCATTCCCATTATGGTTAGCACCAACACAAGTCAAAGTGATTCCAGTTAAAAATGAATATCATTTAGAATATTCAAAAGAAGTCTATAAACTTCTAGAAGACAAAGGAATTCGTGTGGAATTAGATGATCGTGAAGAAAAATTAGGTTATCGTATTCGTGAAGCACAGATGAAGAAGATTCCATATCAGCTAGTCTTAGGTGATAAAGAAAGAGATGAAAGAACTGTGACTTATCGTCAATATGGTGAACAAAAACAAATCACTGTATCATTAGATGAATTTGTAGATATGGTCTTAAAACAAATTGAAGAAAAATCAAGATAAGCGAGTTGAATGACTCGCTTTTTGATTGAAAAGAAAAAGTTATTTCATAGTTTTGAAATAACTTCCTTTTTTATTCATATAATGCTGTTGATAAATAACGATCGCCACCATCAGGTAATAAAACAACAATATTCTTATCTTTGTTTTCAGGCTGTTTAGCTAAAGTTTTAGCAGCATATAAAGCAGCACCTGAAGAAATACCAGTGAGAATTCCTTCTTTTTGAGCAAGCTGTCTAGCTGCTTCAAAAGCTTCATCAGTAGAAACAGTTATTATCTGATTATAAATATGTGTATCTAAAGTTTCAGGAACAAAGTTTGCACCAATACCCTGAAGCTGATGAGGGCCCGTTTGTCCATTTGAAAGGAGTGGAGAATCTTTTGGTTCTACCGCAATGATTTGTACCTGTGGATTCTTTTCTTTTAAATATTGTCCAACTCCACTGATTGTCCCACCAGTTCCAACACCAGCAACAAAGATATCTACCTTTCCATCCATCTGTTCATTAATTTCTGGACCAGTTGATAGATAATGGGCTTTTGGATTACTTGGATTGGTAAACTGACTAGGAATGAAGCTTTGAGGAATATCTTTTGCTAAAGCTTTGGCTTTATTAATGGCTCCAGTCATTCCTTCTTGACCTGGTGTTAAAACAAGCTGGGCACCGAATGCTTTCATGAGTTTTCTTCTTTCTTCACTCATTGTATCAGGCATTACGATAATGACTTCAAAGCCTAAAGCCACGCCAATGGCACATAATCCAATACCTGTATTACCGCTTGTTGGTTCTATAATTGTTGCACCAGGTTGTAGTTTTCCCGATTCTAAAGCATCTAATAACATACCTCTTGCAACACGATCTTTGACACTGCCAGCAGGATTATAATATTCCAGCTTGGCGAATAAATGGGCCTGAGTTTGTTCCTGCTTTTCTATATGATGTAATTGTAGAATAGGTGTTTGTCCTACCATCTCTTGAATACTGTGATAAATTTTCATATCTGAAAACCTCCTTTTTATTGTCCTCATTATAGAAAGTATAGGCTAAAAAAGCAAAGAATATGATAAATCTTTTGTGTGTCATTAATAAGAAAATCATAATATTATTTACCAAATCGTCATATTCTATGTTATAATGAAAAAACATAGAGGGAGGAATAAAAATGATCTGTTATGATAAAAATGATATAAAGGATTTAAAAAATCATGAAGATAAATATTATATGCCAAATGCATTGTTTGATACAATGCAATACAAACTTGTCCGTTTGGAAGTCAAATGGGCTTATGTTGCATGTTTGAATGTTATGTTGAAAACACCATTATATGATTATGATGGATTTGCTTATATTAAAGATGATCATCCTCAAATGATTGAAGTTTTAAAAGACTTAGCTCATAAAAATGTTGATCAGCAAAAAATTGATGGTTATATTCAAGAATTAGAAGATTGTGGACTTGCTCAAAGAAAAGGTAGAAATATTTATTTGAAAAAAATTTCTAATATCTTTTAGGAGGTTATTATGTTTGATTTGATTGTTAAAAAAACAATTCCAAATTATCAAGATACACAAGCACCTGAAATAAGAGAAAAGTATGGAACACTATGTAGTGTTCTTTCTATTATATGTAACTGTGTCATGGTGATCTTTAAATTATTATTTGGATTTATGACACATTCAGTAGCTATTCAGGCTGATGGATTTAACAATCTATCAGATATGGGGAGCAATTTAGCAACACTTTTTGGTTTTAAATTAGCAGGAAAACATCCTGATAGTGACCATCCTTATGGACATGGTCGTTATGAATATATTGCAGGATTAATCATTTCTTTTTTAATTTTATTAGTAGCGTTTTCCTCTTTTAAAGAATCAGTGATGAAAATTATCAAACCTGAATCCCTTCTTTTTACATGGGGTGCAGTCATTGTTTTGGTTGTATCTATCTTTATCAAATTATGGATGGCTTCTTTTAATAGAAAAGCTGGAAAAATCATTGATTCCACATCTTTAAAAGCAGCTTCACAAGATAGTTTAAATGATGTCTGTGCAACTCTTGCAACCTTGGTTTCTTTATGTTTAAGTTTAGTAACCTCATTTCCTGTGGATGGAATAATTGGGGTTATTGTTTCTATTGTTGTGTTTAAGTCAGGAATTGATATTTTTAAGGATACTGTTGATCCATTATTAGGAAAAGCACCTGATAAAGAACTGGTTAATGACATCTATGAGTATGTTCTATCATTTGATCAGGTTTTAGGTATTCATGATTTTATGTTGCATGATTATGGACCTGGACGTCAATATATGACTTTTCATGCTGAAGTGGATTGTCATGAAGATATCATGACTGTTCATGATCAGATTGATGTTATTGAAAGAGATTTATTAGAAAAGTTTAATATTTTAACAACAATCCATATGGATCCTATTGATACAATGGATGAACTTACAAATCAGTTAAAACAGGAAGTTCAAAATATCGTTCAGGCATTGAATCCAAACTATAGCATTCATGATTTTCGACTGGTCAAAGGACCAACACATGTTAATCTGATTTTTGATGTTTTATTGCCTGCTGATGATGAAATTTCACATCAGGAGTTGAAGCAAAAAATCACAGAAGCGATTCAACAAATCAATTCACACTATTTTTGTGTGATACAGATAGATCATGCATTTTTATAAAAAGTATTTGACAAATGTTTATAGACAAGATAATATATTATTAACAACAGTGAAGAGAAGAGTAGTTTATGATGATTTGATAGAGAGTTCTTGGTTGGTGGAAAAGAATAATGAGGCATAAATGAAGATGGTCTTGGAGTTTCATTAGTGAATGATTTAGCTAATGGCGGGTGTACCCGTTATCGTACTAGAGTATGTTGGTACTCGAAGAGATTGTTATAGTGATGTAACGATGAATTAAGGTGGTAACACGGGTTATATACTCGTCCTTAGCGGGACGAGTTTTTTTATTTATAGGAGGGATTTCATGATTGAATTAAAACATATTCAAAAAGTTTTCCATACACCTAAAGGAGATATTCATGCCTGTCAGGATGTTAATTTAACAATCCAGAATGGTGAAATCTTTGGGGTTATTGGATATAGTGGTGCTGGGAAGTCAACACTTGTTCGTATTATTAATCAGCTTGAAAAACAGACAAGTGGAGAAGTCTTTATTGATGGTGAAGATATTTCGTTATACAATGCCAAAGATTTAAGAAAGAAAAGAACAGAGATGGGAATGATTTTTCAACATTTTAATTTATTGTGGTCAAGAACAGTACAAAAAAATATTGAATTGCCATTAGAGATTGCTGGTGTTGAAAAAAGCAAACGTGTTCAAAAAGCAAAAGAATTAATTGAACTGGTTGGATTGCAGGGACGTGAAAATGCTTATCCAAGTGAATTATCTGGTGGACAGAAACAACGTGTAGGTATCGCAAGAGCATTGGCCAATGATCCAAGTATTCTGTTATGTGATGAAGCAACCAGTGCATTGGACCCTGATACAACGGAACAGATTTTAGATTTATTAAAAGATATCAATCAAAAACTCGGGATTACGATTGTCATGATTACACATCAGATGGAAGTCGTACAAAAAATCTGTCATCGCATCGCTGTTATGAGTGAAGGAAAAGTTGTAGAAACAGGTCGTGTCAAAGATATCTTTGAACATCCGCATCATCACATTACCAAACGTTTTGTCAGAGATATATCAAGTAAGATTGATGATGATAAGCAAAATGAAAATCTTAAACAGATTTATCCAGATGGTATTTTATTAAGATTAACATTTGATGAAGATATTTCCAGACAACCTATTGTTTCTCGTGTCATTAAAGAAACAAAATTAGATTTAAGTATTGTTTCAGGAAATCTCACAAATACAATTGATAGTTCTTTTGGAGTATTGATTGTCAATGTCATAGGTGGAACACAACAGGATTATGAAGATGTCATTCAAAAATTTAAAGACTATCAGGTTATTGTGGAGGTGATTTAAGATGAGTGAATTTTTAAGTCAAATTGACTGGGATGCTATGTATGTTGCCATCCAGGAAACATTATTGATGACGGTGATTTCTTTAGTGATTGCTGTTATATTAGGGTTTGTTTTAGGAATCATCCTTTATATCACAAAAGAAGACGGACTTTATCCTCATAAAGTTATTCATCGTATTTTAGATTTTATTATTAATCTTTTTAGAGCTATCCCATTTATTATTTTAATATTCCTGCTTCTACAGTTTACAATTAAAATTATGGGAACAATGTTAGGAGTCAAAGGGGCTTTACCAGCACTGATTCTATCAAGTGCACCCTTCTATGCGAGAATGTGTATGATAGCTTTAAGTGAGATTGATAAAGGAACAATTGAAGCCAGCAAGGCTATGGGGGCAAGTTCCTGGCAGATTATTACAAAGGTTCTTATACCTGAAGCTAAACCAGCATTAATTTCAAGTATGACTGTTATGGCTATTTCTTTGGTAGGTTATACAGCTATGGCAGGATGTATTGGATCTGGAGGACTTGGAAACTTAGCATATATGTATGGATATGCTAGACAAAATATGCCAGTTATGTATACAGCAACATTCTTTGTTTTAGTGATTGTCTTTATTATACAGATTATTGGTGATTTGATTGTGAAAAGAATTGATAAGAGATAGGGAGGAAAACATATGAAAAAATTATTTATTGGAATTTGTGCATTATTTTTAGCTATTGGATTAACAGGTTGTGGAGGTGGAGACACAGCGAGTGATGAAAAAACATTAACTGTTTCTGCAACATTAGATCCACATTCTAAAATCTTAGAGGAAGCTAAACCTATATTGAAAGAAAAATATGACATTGATTTAGAAATTAAAGTGTTGGATGATTACTATATTTTCAACAAAGCTTTAGATGCAGGAGAAGTAGATGCTAACTATTTCCAACATCGTCCATTCTTTGAAGGTGAACTTAGTGAACATGGATATAAAATTGTAGAGGAAGCTGGTATTCATTTAGAGCCATTTGGATTTTATTCTCAGACAATAAAAGATATTAAAGATATTCCTGAAAATGGGGAAGTGATTATTTCTAATTCTGTAGCTGACCATGGAAGAATTCTTGGAATTCTAGAAGATGCTGGAGTGATTAAATTAAGTGATGATGTCGAACGTCTTGAAGCAACAACAGAGGATATTGTATCTAATCCAAAGAATTTATCATTTGAAGAAATTAAACCAGAATTACTTGCGACTGCTTACCAGAATAATCAAGGAGATTTAGTTGCGATTAATGGAAATTATGCTTTACAGGCAGGATTAAATCCAACAGAAGATGCGTTAATTATTGAAACAGTAGATGCTGATAATCCATATGTGAATATTGTTGCAGTACAAGAAGGTCATGAAAATGATGAAAAGATTAAAGCATTGATTGAAGTTTTAAAATCTGATGAAATGAAACAATTTGTAGAAGATGAATATAAAGGTGCTGTAGTCATGGTAGATTAAGATGAGTATTTCTCATCCATTGGCATGAACTTAAGATATACTCTTAGGTTTATGCCTTTTTAATAGGATTTCATATTTGAATTGTGGTATAGGATGATGATGTTATATTTATGAAGGTTATAAAAATAATAGTGGTCGTCCAAATGATTGAATATTTTTGTGAAATTGTAACTTTTATTATGCAAGATATGTAATGAAGTTCCAAAAAATGTATATAATAAAATTGACAGCATAGTATTTGTGTAGTACAATGTATTACAGAAAGAGGTGATTCTTATGAGCTTTTCAATCAGACTGAATGCAGAGGAAGAGAAACTGTTCAAGAGCTATGCTAATTTTCATGGGATTTCTTTAAGTGAAGCAATGAAAACTGCATTGTTGGAAAAAATTGAGGAAGAATACGATATAGCGATTGCCCAACAAGCACATGAAGAATATTTGAAAGACCCTGAAACAATATCACATGAAAATTTTATGAAGGAACTTGGCTTATGAACTACAAAGTTGAATATTCAAAAGCCGCTCAGAAGCAAATTAAGAAAATGGATCGATATACGCAAGTTATGATTATGAGGTGGATAACAAAAAATCTTGTTGGTTGTACTGATCCACGAGCACATGGAAAAGGGTTAAAAGGGAATCTAAAAAACCAATGGAGATATAGAGTGGGGCATTATCGTATTCTATGTGACATAGAAGATGATAAACTCATCATTCTTGTTATTAATATTGGACATAGAAGAGAGATTTACAAATAAAATCTCTCTTTAATTTTGATAAAAATCAAATGGGACATGATTTGAAAGATAGAAAGTGGAAATAGTAAACTTTAAAAGACAGTCGACAAATAAAATGATTGATAAAATATAATAGTAAGATTAAAAGAAAAATTTTAGCACGCTGGGTTTTTAGCCCTTTTTTCGTGTATGTTTTTGATTGAAGCATAATAATAAAAAGGCACAAACTTAAAAACAAAATTATTTTTAAGTCCATGCTATGAGATAAGAGAAATCCTATCTTTTTTCACTTTTATTTCACTTTTCTATGTTACAATAAAATGGGTGATAATAAATGAAAAATATATTGATTGTTGAAGATGATGAACATATACAAATATCATTAAAAGAAGTTTTAGAAACAAAAGGATATCATGTGATTCAGGCCTATCATTATCACGAAGCTATGGATCATGTCTGTGATGATATTCATTTGATCATTTTAGATATACAGTTACCTGGTGGTAATGGCATAGCTTTATGCCGACAGATTCGTAAAAAGTATCATATGCCCATCCTCTATTTAACATGTCGAAATGATGAGGATACCATTGTAGAGGGACTTAATGCTGGTGGTGATGATTATGTCTGTAAACCTTTTGGTATTAAGGAACTTTTAGCAAGAATTGAAGCATTGCTAAGAAGAATTCCTGTTGATGAAGATATTATTTATACTGTAGATTTGAAAATAGATACTAAATCTTATCAGGTATATAAACAGGGACAACTTATAGATTTAGGTTTAATTCCTTATTATATTCTTGTTCATCTTGTTCAACATCAGGGGATTGTTGTGACACGTCAACAACTTTTGATGATGATTGAACATTTAACGGGACATGATTTAGAAGATAATACTCTATCAGTTCATATGAAAAGATTAAGGGAAAAAATAGGAACCTATCATGGTTCTTATATTGAAACAATCAGAGGGGTGGGATATCGATGGATTCAAAAATAAATGCTTATGTTTTAAAAATAATGATACTTCTTTATATCATTATTTTTTGTTTATTAGGTTTCTTTTTGATTTATGATTTTCAAATCATTTGGCTCTGTTTTATGATTTTGTTTGGAAGTTTAGGTCTTCTTTTTTATATCATATGCCAGCATTATCAAAAACAGATGACATATCTTATTCAACAATGTGAAAGCATTATTGAAGATCAGTCAATGTTACCCATGGATGGTGAAGGAACCATCAGTATATTGTCGTTTCAGTTATCGACACTCCAAAAACGATATCATGCTTTATTACAAACCATGTCACAGGAACAAATTAAATTAAAGGATTATATTGAAAACATTTCGCATCAGCTCAAAACACCTATGACATCAATGCGTTTAAATGAAGAAATGCTGATGGAATGTCTGCAGGGTCAAGAGTTATCCAAAGTTCAGCACATTTATCAACAGACATTAAAAATTGAAACATTGGTTAATGATTTATTGACATTAGCTTTATTGGATTCTCACAGCATCCAATTTCAGTTTCAGTTAGAAGATATCACTATGATGATTGAAGATATTGAAAATGATTTGGATTATCTGATGACACAACATGATGTTCATATTCATTTACAGACGACTATACCCAATATCATGTGTGATTATAAATGGTTTAAAGAAGCTTTGATTAACATTTTGAAGAATTGTATAGAATATAGTCAACATCAGACTGTGGATATCCATATTGATGAAACTGAAACACTTATTCGTATTGTGATAAGAGATTACGGACAGGGATTTTCAAAAGAAGATTTAAAACATATCTTTGAACGTTTTTATCGTGGTCAAAATAAACAAAAAAATGGGATTGGTATTGGTATGGCAATGGTGAAAGAAATTGTAGAAGCTCATCATGGCAGTATTCATATTTATAATCAAAATGGTGCTGTTTTTGAAATTTATCTCCCTAAAATTTTCGCAAAGAAAAAATTATAAAAGTCACTGGCATTTAAGTTACGAATGATAAGATATTGACAAGGAGGGAAAGGATATGAATAAGACAATATTTCAATTGGCATATCGCCAAGTTAAAATTCATAAAAGTCAATATCTTTTTATGTGCATATTTATCTTTGTGATGACATTAGCTTTTCATACTTATATCATTGGCACTCAATCTTATCATCAGATGCATAAAGTTTATAATGAAAAGTATTATGGTTCATGGTATATAAAGTATAATGTCCAAAAAGTAGAATTTGACTTATTAAAAGAAGAAATTGCTGATAATCAGGACATAGAATATCATTTTATGTATATGTTAGGACAAACAGATGATGGTTTCGATATTGGTTTTGGTGATGAAGGTTTTTATGATTTTTGTGCAATCACATTAAAAGAAGGACATTTTCCTTTACAAGACAATGAAATTGTTGTCAGTGATGATTTATCCTATAAAATCAATGATCTTGTAGAAGTGGATCTTTTAGGAACAAAGAAAATGAAAGTTGTCGGAATTGTCCATAATTCTCAAAATCTGTTCTGTGATATTTACACTTTACCACAGGATAATTATGAGGAAGTGATTATGTATTGTGATTCATTATATGACTCACCACAAAATTTAGTACCATTTCATGATTCTTATTATATAGAAGAAAATGCTAATGTTTATGGATACAATCATAATGAAGCGTGGAACGATTTTTATACGATTTCTGCAAATCTTGGTGTCTTTTTACAGGCGGGTTTTTTAATCGCAGTATCATTAATTGCTTTGACGACAACACTTTTAAAAAGACGTGTCAAAGAATTTGCATTACTAAGAGGAATTGGAATGACAACCAAACAACTTTTTCTTATGGAAATGTATGAAATTGCCTTATGCAGTGTTCTTTCCATATTATCAGCAACTCTTCTTGCACCACTACTTTCCTATTTAATTATTTATTATATATCCGTATCACAGGAATGTTTTATTTATGTATTTTCATTAGCTACTTATCTCTTTTATACTTTCATTTTATTTTTAAGTGTTCTCTGTTTCTTTATCTATCCTGCTAGAAAATCTTCATCTCAGGCATTAAATGGAACCTTTGATCATGCACAGTTTAAATATTTTGATGTGAGAATCAACCAATTAAAATATCTTTATAAATGGCGTATAGCCTGGAGAGAATGGAAAACTCATAAAAAAATGAATGTTTTATTTATTGTTTTGATTTGTTTATGCAGTGTACCATTACTGATTAACCAAATAATCAGGGGATATAAAGAGGAAATGATACAACCAGAGAGTTATATCTATGATTGTAAAAACACTTATTATTTTGAAGTAGAAGGGGATATCAATCAGTTAAAGCAAATTGAACAGCTTGATTTTCCTGAAATAGATAAGTATTCTTATCAAAATGAGGCTTATGAATCACCTTCTAGTAGTTCATCATCATCACAAATGACAAAACTTAATGATGAATTGATGAAAAAAGCACAAATAGAAGGGACATATCCACAAAAAGAAAATGAAGTTCTAGTGAACGAATATGCAAATATAGCGATAGGAGATACTGTAAAAATAGAAAATCACAATTTTTATGTTACAGGAATTGTACAATCATATACTATCGAAGGCGATAGGTCTAATGATTATAATAGTTTTGATTATCAGCTCATCAATGGTGAGATTTTTATGACAAAAGAAGCTTTCGATAAAATGTTTTCATCATCTTATCCTGTATTATGTATCTGGTATGACGATTTTGAAGAGCGTGATCAATATTTACAAATGATTGAAGATAATGATATTGGAGGAATATCTATCTATGATATGGGATTGAAAGAATTTACACGATATAATGGGTCAATTGAAGAAATACCACTTCTTGTAGATAATGAAATGATGATTGTTGGACTCACTATGTTTTTTATTCTATGTTATTACTTGAATAAAAATTATCTCATCAATCATCAAAGAGATTATATGATGATGAGAATTGTGGGAATGACAAAAAGAGAAATGTTAATCAAAGAAGTAGAAAAAGGTTTTTATTCTTTTGTCATTATTAATATTATGAATATAACTTTGATTTTATTGGTAGAATCTTATCTTCAGATTGTCTATATTCCTATAGTGGAATTTCTTGTGATGAGTTTTATATGTTTAGGTATATGTGTGGTTATTTATATGATGCCATTATATGTTTTATGGAATGATTTAATGAATATTGATAATGGAGGTGGATTATCATGATCATTTTAGATGGGAAGAATTTAAGAAAAACTTATGGATATGCTGAAAACAAGGTAGATGCGATTAAGAATATTTCAATAGAAATTGAAGAAGGTTCTTTTGTGGCTGTTGTTGGAACCAGTGGTAGTGGGAAGAGTACTTTATTGCATGTATTGGCTGGTTTGGTAAAGCCAAATGCTGGAAAAGTTTATTTACAAGGAGAATCACTCTATGATATGAATGATGATCGTTTAACGCGTTTAAGAAGGAGAAAAATGGGATTTGTGTTTCAATTCTTTAATCTGATTACAACTCATAATGTGATTGAAAATATTGTTTTACCAATTCATTTAGATAATAGACAGGTGGATGAAGAATATGTGGATGAGATTATTGATTTATTGAAACTTAAGGAAAAGAAATATGCCTTTATTCATGAACTTTCAGGTGGACAACAGCAACGTGTTGCAATTGCTAGAGCACTGGCCTCTAAACCAGCAATTATCTTTGCCGATGAGCCAACTGGAAATTTAGATGCGAAGAGTTCACAGGAAGTGATTCAATTATTAAAAATAGCACAAAGAAAATATCATGAAACTGTGATTATGGTGACACATGATGAAATGATTGCTAATGTAGCTGATCGTATTTTACGTATTGAAGATGGACAAATCATACAGGATACGGCACAAAAAAACGAATGATTGTATAAATCATTCGTTTTGCATTTTTATTGAATTGGTTCAAAATCAATAGCACCATGTTTACATAATGGACAGATGTAGTCTTCTGGAAGAACATCTCCTTCATAAATGTAACCACAGATTTTACATACAAATCCTTTTTTGCCTTCTGTTTGAGGTTTTGGTTTGACATGATTTTGATAATATGTATAAGTCATTGTATCTAAATCAGAAATGACACGCGCTTCTGTTACTTTACATATAAACATACCATGTGTCTGTAAGTCTACATATTCTTCAACTTCAAGTGACATAAAAGCATTAATATAACGAGGTAAGAAAGCTAAACCGTTATCAGCATATAATGGTTCAAAACCATCGAATTTATTAACTGTACGACCACTTTGGAAACCAAATCTTTCAAAAATACTAAATGGAGCATCAACAGATAAACAGTTGACATTCATTTTTCCAGTCTGTTTAATGACATGATGTGAATAATTTTGTTTATTAATATTCACCGCAACACGATTTGGATTATCACTGACTTGTGTGACAGTATTAACAATTAATCCGTTATCTTGTTTACCATCATGACTTGTCACAACATAAAGTCCATAACCAATTTTAAATAAAGCACTCATATCATGTTTATTTGCTTTATCATTAGATTTGGCAATATAGTCACGACATAATTCATCCGCTAATTGGTCAATGGCTTCTTGACTTGCACTATTTAATGCTGATTTAACAGTGACATGATTTTCAGCCCAAGTTATGTTTTTACAGTTTTCTAACATGCCTTTCATGACTTTACAAGCCATCGGAGCCCATGATCCATTTTCTATTAATGCGATTGTACGATTTTGGAAATTTCTTTCCGTTAAATGATGAATGAATTCTTTCATGAATGGGAAAACATCTGCATTATAAGTCACTGAAGCTAAAACAAGCTTACCATATCGAAAAGCATCGCTTACACATAAAGCCATATCATCACGTGCTAAATCATGCATAACAACCTTTGGACATCCTTTTTCTGTTAATTTTGATGCCAATAAATCAACTGCTTTTTGAGTATGTCCATAAATAGAATTATAAGCAATCATAACACCATCTGTTTCGACACTATAAGATGACCAAGTCTGATAAAGATTCAAATAATGTGATAGATTGTCTTTTAAAACAGGTCCATGTAATGGACAGATCATTTGAATATCTAAAGTTGCAGCTTTTTTAAGCACTGCCTGGACTTGTGCACCATATTTTCCAACAATACCAATGTAGTAACGACGTGCTTCATCATCCCAGTCTTCTTTAACATCGTTAGCTCCAAATTTTCCAAATCCATCTGCTGAAAATAAAATCTTATCCTTTTGATCATAGGTCATCATTACTTCAGGCCAATGTACCATTGGCGCAAATACAAATGATAATGTATGTTGACCTAAACATAATTCTTCACCATTTTTCACAACTAATCTTTGATAGTTTTCATCTAAAGCGAAGAACTGTTCTATCATCATAAATGTTTTAGCATTCCCCACTAATGTTGTGTTAGGGTAAACTTTCATAAAGTTTAAGATATTAGCAGAATGGTCAGGTTCCATATGTTGAATAATTAAATAATCAGGCTGACGCCCTTGTAAAACTTCATCAATATTATCTAGCCATTCATGTGTAAAATGAATATCTACAGTATCCATTATTGCAATCTTTTCATCTAAAATTACATAAGAATTATAAGCCATACCATTTGGGACAACGTATTGTCCTTCAAATAAATCAATATGATGGTCATTAACACCTACATATCTGATATCTTTTGTTATTTCCATACTTTGTGCTCCTTTCAATATCTCTATTCATTATAGTCATATCCTAGTGAAAAATCAATGTCGATGTGCAAAACAAAAAATGTTTATTTTCATGATAAAAAAGTGTAAAATAAAAATATAAAATCAATGTAAAGAAAACCTAAAGTTTTTGTAAATAAGATAAATAAGCTTGATTATATGAATAAGACATATTATTTTTTTATTGACATATATAAGGAGGAAATTATGAGAGGTTGTAGAGAAAATAGAGAATTATCATGGTTAAAATTCAACGACCGTGTTTTAATGCAGGCAAAGGATAAAAAAGTACCTTTAGGGGAACAGTTAAACTTTGTATCTATCTTTCAATCCAATATGGATGAATTTTTTATGGTGCGCATTGGAACACTATATGATCAAATGTTATTTTACCCATCTTCTAAAGATAATAAAACACAAATGACAGGAGAAGAACAATTAAAAGCCTGTTTAACAAGGGTTGGTTTTTTAAATCGTAAAAAAGATCGTATCTATGCACGTATGATGGATGATTTAAAAGAATATGGTTGGGGTATTGTCAAATATCATCAATTAAAGAATAAAGAAGATCGTAAATATTTTGAAAAATATTTTGATTCAGAAATCTTACCTTTGATTTCACCACAGGTTGTATCTAAAAGACAGCCATTTCCTTTTTTAAATAATAAAGAGTTATATATTATTGTTCAGTTAGAATCTAAAAAAGGAAAACGTAAAATGGGGATTGTCTCTTGTGGTAACGCTATTGATGAAAGAATGTTGGCAGTCCCAAGTATGCAAGGTCAGTTTATTTTAGTAGAAGATATTATTTTACATTTTGTATCTAAAGTCTTTAGTAAATATACTATTAAAAATAAAGGTTTTATTCGTGTCACAAGAAGTGCTGATATTGATGAAGATGATCATTCTTTGGAAGGACATGATGATTATCGTGAAATGATGGAAACTTTGATTAAACAACGTCGTAAATTATGTCCAATTCGTTTGGAAATTTCAGAAGGATTGGAAGATTTGGAGATTATGATGTTGATGAACTTCTTGAATTTAAAGAAAAATCAGGTCTTTTTATCACAGGCTCCTTTAGATTTAGGTTTTATTGGTACATTAAGAGATCATTTACGTATGTTACATCCACAGTTATTTTATAAGAAATTAGAGCCAAGAAATAGTCCAATGGTTGAAAATGCTGTGCCTATGATTAAACAGATTAGTAAAAAAGATATTTTACTGGCATATCCTTTTGAATCTATGTCACCATTTTTAAGACTATTAGATGAAGCTAGCCGTGATCCACATGTTGCAAGTATCAAGATGACATTGTATCGTGTCGCTAAAAATTCTAAGATTGTTAAATCTTTAATTAGAGCAGCTGATAATGGAAAAGAAGTCGTTGTTTTGGTAGAATTAAGAGCACGTTTTGATGAAGAAAATAATATTGACTGGTCAAAACGTCTAGAAGCGGCTGGATGTCGTGTGATCTATGGATTGGATGGTTATAAAGTTCATTCTAAACTTTGTTTAATTACTTATAAAAATAGTCAAGGTGTTCAATATGTTTCACAGATTGGAACAGGAAACTATAATGAAAATACCGCTAAACTTTATACAGATTTATCTTTAATGACACATCATCATGAATTAGGTGAAGAAATTAATGATGTCTTTAATCATTTAAGTTTAGGGGAAACTATGTCGCATACAGAGCATTTGATGGTGGCACCACACTGTATGTTGTCAAAAATCTGTGAATATATTGATGAACAAATCGCATTAGCTAAAGAAGGTAAAGAAGCTTATGTTGGATTTAAATGTAATTCTGTGACATCAAAAACAATGATTAATAAGTTAATTGAAGCCAGTCAGGCAGGTGTTAAGATTGATATGATTGTCAGAGGAATTTGTTGTATTATTCCTCATGTAGAAGGTTATACTGATAATATCCGTGTGATTTCTATTGTAGGGCGTTATCTGGAACATTCACGTATTTATATTTTTGGAACTGGTGAAGACAAAAAAGTTTATATTTCTTCAGCTGATTTAATGACAAGAAATCTAGAAAGACGTGTTGAAGTTGCGACACCTATTTTTGATAAAAAGATTCAAAATATCATTTGTTCAATGTTCAATACTATGTTGAATGATAATGTGAAAGCTTGTGAATTATTGGGAGATGGAAGTTATAAACGTATTAAAAATAAACAGACTGCAATGAATAGTCAGGAATACTTTTTTAAAAAAGGAATTGATGTAAAGGAGTCATGATATTGTGAGAGTGGGTATTTTAACAAGTGGTGGTGATTGTCAGGCTTTAAATGCGACAATGAGAGGACTGGCTAAAACACTTTATCAACAGAAAAAAGATATTGAAATTATTGGTTTTTTAGATGGGTATAAAGGTCTTATGTATGAAAACTATCGTATTATGAAACCTGAAGATTTTGAAGATATATTGAATCTTGGTGGTACCATTTTAGGGACTTCAAGATGTCCATTTAAAAAAATGCGTGTGATTGAAAATGGTTTTGATAAAGTGGCTGCTATGAAAAAAACATATCAAAAATTAAAATTAGACTGTTTAGCCATTCTTGGTGGTAATGGATCATTAAAAACTGCCAATCTGTTATCACAGGAAGGGTTGAATGTTATTGGGTTGCCTAAAACCATTGATAATGATACATGGGGAACAGATTATACATTTGGCTTTCAGTCAGCTATTGATATCGCAACAAGATATTTAGATGAAATTCAAACAACTGCTGCCAGCCATAGCCGTGTGTTTGTTGTAGAAATCATGGGACATAAAGTTGGACATATCTGCTTATCAGCTGGGATTGCCGCTGGTGCTGATATTATCCTATTACCTGAAATTCCTTATGATATCGAAGTTGTTGCGGGAGAGATTGAAAAGAAAGTGAAAGCAGGAAAAAAACATATTGTGATTGCCTGTGCAGAAGGGGCTATTTCTAAAGAAGAATCACTGCTTTCAAAGAAACAATATAAATTGAAAGTCGCAACGCGAGAAGGACATTCTGTTGTTTATGAAATCGCCAATAAGTTATCACATTATATTGATAAAGAGATACGTGTATCTTGTGCCGGACATGCTCAACGCGGTGGACAGCCTTGTGCATATGATCGAGAAATATCAACATTATTTGGTATTGAAGGTGCTAAACTGATTATGAATAAGGATTTTGGAAAACTGGTTGTTTTTGTCAATCATCGTCTTGATGCTATTCCATTAGAAGAAACTGCTGGGAAATTAAAATATGTTGATGTACAAGGTGATACTGTCAAAAATGCTAAATTGATGGGAATTTCTTTTGGTGATGAGATGACTTTGTCAAAGTGAAGATCATTAAGAATCAGACTTATTTAACAGGTCTGATTTTTTTGTTAATATTTTTAACATTTTACTATTGATAGAGAATTGTTTTATAATTGAGTAAAGGAATAATGAAAGAGGAAGGATTTTGTTATGTTTAGAAACATGAGAAGAGTGAAAAATGAGATTTCTGTAGAAAAAGCTAAAGAGTTATTAAAAAAGAATAGAAGAGCAGCATTATCAGTTCATGGAGATGATGGTTATCCATATACAATTCCTATTAATTTTTATTATGATGAAGATGAAAATAAAATTTATTTTCATAGTGCAAAAGCTGGACATAAGATTGATGCAATAAAAAACAATGATAAAATCTGTTTGACAACATGGGATGATGGTTATCTGGTAGAGGGAGATTGGGCTTTTTATGTATCCTCTTGTGTGGTCTTTGGGCGTGCTAAATTGATTGAAGATCGTCAAGTCACAGAAGATAAAGCGAGAATATTAGCTTTAAAATATTTCCCAACAGTAGAAGAAGTGGAATATGTCATTAAAAAGAGTATTGATCGTGTTCAACTGGTTGCTATTGAAATTGAACATATTTCAGGTAAGAAGATTCATGAAAAATAAAGGGTGTGTCTAAATCATGATCGACTTTGATTTGTTTTAATTAGAAAAATAAGTCAAAATACAAAATAGTTAGAAAATATTAAGAATTTGTACATTATTTTATTCTTTTTTTGGGGTTATGCTTTTATTGAGGTGGAAAGTATGACTTTAAAATCAACGAAATGGTTAACAGTAGCAGGAACTGTTGCCTTATGTCTATTTCTTGTTTATTTGGGACAATCCCATTATTTGTCTCATCCAGAAAGTCTACAGTTATATTTAAAAAGAACAGGGGTTATCGCACCTGTTATATTCATACTTATTCAAATTGTACAGGTCATTATTCCAATTATCCCTGGTGGTGTCAGTAGTGGGATAGGTGTTATTGTATTTGGAGCTGTTGAAGGCTTTCTATATAATTATGTAGGATTGCTTATTGGTTCTTATATTGTTTTTCAATTAGTGAAAAAATATGGCCAAAATTTTATATTGAAAGTCACTGATCAAAAAACATATGATAAATATATTGGATGGCTTGATAAAGGTCAAAAATTTGAAATCTTTTTTTCTTTAGCAATTTTGCTGCCCGGTTTTCCAGATGATATATTATGTATGATTGCTGGTCTTACCAGTATGTCAACAAAAAAATTTATGATAATTAATATTCTTTGTAAACCAATAGGATTGTTTTTCTATTCTTATGGAATAAAAGAGCTGTTAGGCATTTTAGGACAGTTCTTTTAAATGTTGAGCTTTGCCGTACAGGTTAATACATATAAAAATGATTTGATTAAAGTGATGTTATATTGATATATCAAAAGAAGCCAATCGTTATGATTGACTTCTTTTTTTGAAATGAAACTTTTATAAAGTACACAAGAAATACACAAAATTTCCATAGTAATTTCATAACAATTTTATATGATGAATTTTGTAAAAAAGAAATGAAAAATAAGATTGATAAGGAATGATTTTATGGCTTTTAATACATTGGTTTTTTTATTGTTTTTCCTATTTGTTTTAGTCGGAAGCTTTCTTGTTCCCGCAAAGTGGAAATGGGTTTTTCTGTTGCTTTCAAGTTACTTTTTTTATTGTTATGCAAGTGTGAAGTTCTTGATATTTATTTTGTTGACGACACTGAGTTCTTATATGGCCACTCTGTATATGGGCAAGCAATATCAGATGGAAAGGAGTCAAACATCAACAAAAGAATATAAAAAGAAATGTCATTTGAAAAGAAAAAGAGTACTGATTCTCACATTAGTATTGAATTTTGGAATTTTATTATTTTTAAAATATTTTAATTTCTTTTCAGAGAATATGAATCATTTATTAGAAACATTGTCTTTGGGAAGTCAGATACCAACACTTCATCTGATCCTACCATTGGGAATTTCTTTCTATACATTTCAGACCATGTCTTATGTTATTGATGTTTATTGGGGGAAAATTGAACCAGAACGCAATCTGGCAAAAGTGGCTTTATTTGTGTCTTTCTTTCCACAAATTCTTCAGGGACCTATTGGTAGATTTAAAGATTTGGCTCCCCAACTTTATGCACCCAAAAAGGCAAGTTATCGTGATTTGAAATTTGGCTTACAGTTAATGTTATGGGGTTATTTTAAGAAAATGATTATTGCTGATAGAGCTGCAGTCATAGCTGATTTTGTCTTTGAAAATTATATGAATGTCTCAGGTATGGGCGTTGCTTTAGGAGTCTTTATGTATGCTATTCAGGATTATACTGATTTTTCAGGCTGTATAGATATTGCACGTGGATGTGCACAGACAATGGGAATTACCATGGCAGAAAATTTTCGTCGTCCTTATTTCTCAAAGACTGTTTCAGAATTTTGGAGAAGATGGCATATGTCATTGGGAAGTTGGATGAAAGATTATGTTTTTTATCCATTCTCATTGACTCCCGGGGTTAGACAAATAGGAAAATTCGCAAAGAAGCGTTTTGGTAAACACATTGGTCGAACTTTACCTATCGCTTTAGGAAATTTACTAGTCTTCTTTTTGGTGGGTGTATGGCATGGAGCACAATGGAATTATATTATCTGGGGAATCTTTTATGGATTCTTAATAGCAATCAGTGGACTGATGAAACCAGTTTGGAATTATTTGAATCAAAAGCTACATATATCTGTTCAATCTCGTAGCTTTCAGCTCTTTCAGATATTGCGTACCTTTTGGATAACTTGTGTAGGATGTATTATTTTTAGAGCAGTGACACTTACAGATGTATGGCGTGTTTTTCTCAAATGTTTTCATTTCTATGAATTTCCATTAGATATTAAAAAAGAGCTTGTTTCATTTGGATTGAATGGTAAAAATTATGTTGTTTTGTTGATAGGGTTGATTGTTTTATTGATTGTAGATATTCTTCAGGAGAAAAAGAGTGTTCGTGAACGTATTGAAAAAAGGTCTATCTGGATACGTTGGGGACTTTATCTTGTTGCATTTCTCATTATTTTATTGTTTGGCATGTATGGTCCAGGATATGATCAAACACAATTTGTATATATGCAGTTTTAAGGAGGAATTATATGACAAAATTTCAGAAATTCAAAATCTTTATTATGACAATCCTCATTGCAGGTCTGGTCTGTGGGATGAATTTTGTAATGTGTCGTCAGGCATATAGTTCTGATGCTGTACGTGTCAAAAACTTCTATAAGCTAGAAAACAATAGTCTTGATATGGTCATGATAGGAGCCAGTACAACATTTACGAATTATTCTGCTCCTCTAGCATTTAAAGAGTTTGGGTATACGAGTTATTCTCTTGGAACAAATGGTGCTCCTATGGGACTTGCAAAATCAATGCTGATTGAAGTTTTAAAGACTCAAAATCCTAAAGTGATTATTATTGATATTAATGGCATATTATATGATGATAAGTTTGAAAGCAAGGAAGGATCTTTGAGAGCATGGATTGATAATATGCCTTATTCTCAAAATAAGATAAAGACAATTCAAGAGCTGGTTCCTGAAGATGATCGGTTGTCTTATTATGTTCCATTTTTAAAATATCATTCCAATTGGGCAAAATTCAAAGATAATGTCAATGCCAGTATAGATGAATTAACGCATCATGATGATATTCATTTATCTTCAATGGGTATTCAAGGAACAGCTCAAATTACACCACAAAAATCTCCTATTCCTATTAAAACACATACGCAAGAAAGACCCATGTATCGTTTATCAGGACTGCATCTCAAAGAGTTATTAGACTATTGTCAAAATCATGGTTTAAAAAATATTTTATTTACCAATATGCCACGTTATTATTCAAAAAAAATGATACCAGAACGTGAACGTAATAACGCTGCAAAAGCTTTGATACATCAATATGGTTATGAGTATATAGATATGGATGATTATGTTGATGAGATTGGCTTAAATCCACAGACAGATTTTTATAATCAGAATCATTTGAATATTTATGGTCAAAAGAAACTAACGATGTATTTAGGAAAACGATTGAATGAAAAGTATCATTTATCAGATACTCAACATGATGAGAAGATCATTCAACGTTATCAACAGGAAGTGACAGCTTATGAAAAAATATATAAATGGGCAGATGAGCAGATTCGTTTAGGAAAGAAGAGAAGATATAACTATAAAGAAGTTAAAGAAATTATAGAGAAACAGGAGATATAAAATGTATAATGTTTTAGATTATTTAAAAGAGAGTGCCAGAAAATATCCTGATAAGGTTGCTTTTGCAGATATAGATCAATCAATAACATATGAAGAGCTATACAGAAAAGCACAGGAGATTGGTAGTGCATTAGCTTCAAAGATTTCAATAGGGCAGCCAGTTCCTATTTTTATGGAAAAGAGTGTAGATACGATTTGTCTGTTTTTTGGTGTCGTTTATGCTGGTGGATTTTATGTTTTGCTGGATATGAAACAACCCCAAACAAGATTAAATCATATTATGAAGACGTTAGATTCAAAAATGATAGTGACATCTCAAAAATATATAGAGGTACTCAAAAAGAAACAAATGGAAAGTGATGTTATCTTATTAGAAGATTTATACGGACATGTTAATCTAAAAAAGTTAGATAGTATTGCGAGTCAGCATACGGATACAATGCCGTTATATACAATTTTTACATCAGGTTCTACCGGTATTCCTAAAGGTGTATGTGTTGCACATCGTAGTGTGATTGATTTTATCGAAACATTTACCGAAACATTTCATATTAATGAAAATGATGTTATTGGGAATCAGGCTCCCTGGGACTTTGATGTCTCCGTCAAAGATATTTATTCAACAATCAAAACGGGAGCAACTATGCAAATTATACCAAGGCAATATTTTTCAATACCAACTCAATTGTTAGATTTTTTATGTGAAAGAGAAGTCACAACAATTATTTGGGCTGTATCAGCTGTTTGCATTATTTCAACTTTGAAAGGGTTTGAATATAAAGTACCTCATAAGATATCTAAAGTAATGTTTAGTGGTGAAGTCATGCCAATGAAACAGCTTCGTATCTGGCAGTCTTATTTACCAGATACAATGTATGTTAATTTATATGGGCCAACAGAAATCACATGTAATTGTGCTTATCATATAATAAGTCAAATGGATCAGGATGATGTCATTCCTATTGGAAAAGCATTTCAAAATGAAAAAGTCTTTCTTTTGGATGAACACAATCAGGAAGTGATAATACCAGATGTCTTGGGTGAAATCTGTGTCAGTGGAACTGCCGTCAGTCTAGGATACTACAACAATCCACAACAGACACACCAGGCTTTTTGTCAAAATCCTCTGAATCCTTATTATCGAGAAATCATTTATCGTACTGGTGATTTAGGTTATTACAACAAACAAGGTGAATTATGTTTTGCCTCACGTAAAGATTTTCAGATTAAACATATGGGACATAGAATTGAGCTGGGTGAAATTGAAAAGGCCATGCAACATGTTGAAACGATTCAAAGAGCTTGTTGCCTTTATGAAAATCATAAAATCATTGCTTTCTATGATGGTGATATTGAACGTCGTGAATTGACACGTGTTTTAAAAAAAGAATTACCTGCCTTTATGATTCCTAATGTTTTTTATAAGGTTCATGGGTTCCCTCTCACAAAAAATGGAAAGATTGACAGACAGAAATTAAAATCAATGATGAAGGAGGATTGCAATGTTTAAACCACAGTATCAGGATGTTATCACAGATTTAGCAACACCAGCATATGTATTTGACATAGATGTTTTACAAGAAAGAATAGAGTTTATTCAAGGCATATTAGGAAAGAATATACAGTTATGTTATGCTATGAAAGCTAATCCCTTTGTGATTAAAAGTATTGAGGGGATCATTGATTGTTATGAAGTCTGTTCTCATGGTGAATTTGAAATTTGTAAAAGGGCAGGCATACCTATGGAAAAAGTCGTCTTATCGGGTGTATATAAAAACGCTGATGATATTTTAAAGGTTATGAAGACATATCGTGATTGTCTTGTTTATACAAGTGAATCTGTACATCAGTTTACTATGATACATGAAATAGCTAAAAAATTGGATTGTCAGGTACCAGTATTACTGAGAATAACAACAGGGAATCAGTTTGGTATGTCAGAAAAAGAGATATGTCATCTCATTGAGTCTCGCCAACAATATTCTCATGTTGAAATTGTTGGAATTCAACATTTTTCTGGAACTCAAAGAAAAAAATTAAAGTTATATGAACAAGAACTCAAATATGTTGATACACTTTTACAGCGATTAGAAAAAGAGTATGGATATGTTGCAAAAAAATTGGAGTTTGGACCGGGCTTCTATGTGGAATATTTTCATGGAAGTCAGGTCTATGATGAAGTCGAACTTCTCCAAGGTTTTAAAGAACTTTTAGAGGGACTTCATTTTCAAGGGCAGATTATTTTGGAATTAGGAAGATTTATTGCAGCTAATTGTGGACAATATTATACCGAGATTGTTGATTATAAAGTCAATCAGGTTCCCTATTGCATTGTTGATGGTGGGATGCATCAGATAACATATTATGGTCAGATGATGGCTATGAAAATTCCACATTATCGTCAAATCAAAAAAGAAAAGGGAAATGGTCAAATTATTCAATGTCATGTGTCCGGGTCTTTGTGTACAATCAATGATAATCTGGTTAAGGCTTTACCTTTAGAGAATCCACAGATTGGAGATATTTTAGAATTTCAACGAGTAGGTGCATATGCAATGTGTGAAGGTATATCGCTCTTTTTAAGCCGTGATTTACCAAGTATTTATCTTTATTCAAAACAGAATGGATTATGTTTACAACGTAGTCGTTTTGAAACAAATATATTAAATTACAAAGGAGAATAAGAAAATGGAAAAATTATTAGAATTATTAGAAGAAATTGATGGTGATATTGATTTTAGAGAATGTCAGACATTGATTGATGATGGTGAATTGGATTCATTTGCAATATTAGAAATTGTAGCTGAAATCAATGATACGTTTGATGTTCAGATTGGAGCTTCAGATATCGTTCCAGAAAACTTTAATTCAGCAGAAGCTATGTGGAAAATGATACAAAGATTAAAAGATGAATAGAAAACATGTACATATTTATAAAAAAAGAATGAAAGCAGCAGCAATTATAATGCTTATTATTGGCATTTTATATGGAATGTATATATCTAGAACCACTTATCAGATTGAGGTTCCTCAACTAAAAAAAATAAAAAGTATCGTTTTAATTCAAAAAAAGACCATTCAGGAATTGACCGATCAAGATGCAATAGCTGATATTGCTACTCTCTTGAAAGGGAAAAAAACTCAACAAGAGAGTATTAATAATACTCCTTTCAATGTTAGTCAAAAGATTAGACTTGAGTTTCATTCAAAATATGGTGGCATAACCTTTATCTATCTTTATAAGAAAGATAATCAATATTATATAGAGGAACCTTACAATGGTATTTATCAGATGAGTAAGGATGAATATAACAGTATTACTCGTTATCTTAGATAAGAGTAGTGTGTATGTTAGAGGCATGAGTGCCTCTTTTTGTATGGATTGATTTATTTTATAGTGGGAGAAATATTAGTTTTCATTCTTGTTTTGTTGTATAATAGAAAAAAGGGGTGGAAAGGATGGAAATATTAATATCACGTATTTTAAAATATTTAAATGGTTGCTTAAATGATGATCATATGTATCGTATTGGTAGCTTTGTGGTTAAACATTATAATGAAATCTGTCAATATGATTTAGAACAATTTATCAAATCATCAAAGTGTTCTAAAGAAGAAGTGCAAGACTTTTTTTATCATCTTGGATTTCATTCTTATGAAGAGTTTCATCAACAGCTTATCATTGATAAACAAATTCGTTTGGACCAGATCAACGCCAGAATGTTACATACTTCTGTAGATAAGTTTTTATCACATTTAAACATTAAATTTTCTAAAGAAGAGTTTTTACATACCATTGATCAGATTTGTGATTTGATTTTTCATGCAAAAAGAGTTGTCATTGTGGGAGCACTATATCCAAGCAGTATTGCGGTTGATTTTCAGACCGATTTGATTACATTGGGAAAAGAAGTAATCGAATATCATCATTTTGATAAAAGTTTTACATTTTCTGAAGATGATGTTGTCATCTTTATAACAGCTACTGGACGTACAATGGAAAACAATGCTAAAAAGATGGTGAAACAACATTTATGTGATGCTTATGTTGTTTTAGTGACACAAAATACAAAATATATTCAATTCGAAAATGTCTGTCCTGATTACGTTGTTCATGTTTTAGGAACATTTGATGGTTTGGAATTTAGCTATCAGACAATGATGATTTTAGATTTATTAAGAATCAGATATTATCAAAAATTTTATGAAGAATAAGTGAGAGTTATGAAAAAAAGAGTACAGTATTTTTTAGCATTAACAACTGTCTTAATGATGACAGCTTGTCAAAGTCAACAACAGACATCACAAGTTGATGAAGAAAAGCAAGTAGAAATTCAAGAACCTGAAGTAAAGAAGACAGAAATAACTTTATCATTTGTTGGTGATATCACTTTAGGAAATTATATTGGACAGGGTTATGAAGGATCTTTTGATCAGGAATATGAAAAACAGAATCAAGATAGTGCTTATTATCTCAAGAATGTTAAAGATGTTTTTGAAAAAGATGATTTAACGATTGCCAATCTAGAAGGTCCACTCACAACAAGCCAAGATTATGCTGAGAAAACTTTTGTTTTTCAGGGGAAACCTGAATATGTTGATATATTGGCTGATGGTGATATTGAGGCTGTGACATTAGCTAATAATCATTCTAAAGATCATTTTGAACAAGGTATGACAGATACTAAGGCAGTTTTGGATGAAAAAGGAATCAGGCATTTTGGCTATGATGAAAGTTGTATGATGGATGTGAAAGGAATTCAAGTGGGATTTTTAGGTTATGCTTTTCCATATGAACTCACTGCAGAAATGAAAAAAGCAATAAGTGATTTAAAAGCTCAATGTGATATTGTGGTTGTTTATTATCATTGGGGTATTGAACGTGATAAGGCACCAATGGAATCACAACGCAGTTTAGCTAAACAGACTATTGATGCTGGAGCAGATTTAATTATTGGTTCTCATCCTCATGTCTTACAGGGAATTGAAACATATAAGGGTAAGAAGATTGTTTATAGTTTAGGGAATTTTTGTTTTGGTGGGAATAAAAATCCTAGTGATAAAGATACAATGATTTATCAGCATACATTCTCATTTGAAAATAACGAATTGGTTCAAGAAGAACATGAAGTCATTCCATGTATGATTTCATCTGTATCATCACGTAATAATTATCAGCCAACAATTGTAGAGGGTGATGATGCCAGTCGTGTTTTAGAAAAAGTGAATGAAATCAAATAGCATGAATTCATGCTATTTTTTGCTTAAGGGTTTTATTTGATGGTGGTGAATGATACAATATTATTAACAAATATCAAGGTGAGGAAAATATATGGATACTAAGAAAAAGGAATTGGATTTTGATTTTCAATCATGGATTAAAGAACAATATAATGATGATTATCAGATTGTAGAAGATAATGAATCTTTAATCAGATTAGTTACGGATTATGGTGAAGCTTCTATTCGTTTTACTGTTATTGAACAAAGTACAATTGTAGAGTTCTCTATTGTTTCTAAAAAAGATGATTCAGTGAAATTCTATCTTCATTTTGAGTTGAATGATGAGAATCATGCAAAACAATTATATGATGAAATGGTAGAAACATTAGTTGGCTTAAAAAATGAAAAAACTTTACAAGTTCTTTTATCATGCTCATCTGGTTTGACAACGTCTATGTTTGCAGAAAACTTAAATAGTGTGGCAGGAATGTTAGGGTTGGATTATCATTTTGATGCTGTTTCTTATTTAAGTATTTATGAAGAAGTTGAAAAATATGATGTGGTTTTGATTGCACCACAGATTGGTTATATGTTGAATCGTTTAAAAGAAAGTTTAACAGATAAATTAGTCCTTCAGATTCCCACAACTGTTTTTGCTTCATATGATGCTCCAGGGGCTTTAAGATTTCTACAAAATGAACTTGAAGAGTATTATACTAACAAAACACAGGAAGTTCAAAAACATCATACGCATTGTATAGAATATGAAAATCGTATTTTATCTATTGTGATTTCTAATAATAAGGCACAAACAAGAATTTATTATCGTTTGAGTGATCATTGTGAAATTATTGATCATAATATGATTATCAAACCTTCTTTAAATGTTTATGATCTTTATGATATTATTGATACTGTTTTATTAAAACATCAATATGTGGATATGATTGGTATTGCAACACCAGGGATTGTTAAAGATGATCAACAGTTAAGAAATTCACCTGATGAAAAAATTCTGGATATAAAAAATGAATTTGAAAAGAAATATGGAATTAAAGTTTTAGTATGTAATAATGCCAATGCTGCAGTTGTGGGATTTTCTTTGGAACATCCTGAATATCAAAATATTATCTTTCACTCACAACCATTTGGTTTTGGTGTAGGAGGACAAGGTATTATTTCTCATGGTCAGATTGTGACAGGAAGAAATGGGGTTGCAGGAGAAGTCCGTTATTTTATTCATCGTATGCAATTTTCTGATGAATGTGCAAAACTGGCATGGACACAAGAAGGTGTATTAGAGCTTGTGACAAAATCATTATTACCTTCAATATGTATTATGGGACCTGAAGCAATTGCTGTGTACTCACCTATGACAAATGATATGAATGAAGTCAGAAATAAACTCTTATCATTTATTCCTGAAGATTATATGCCAGAGCTTTACTCTATTAAAGAAGTGAGTCCATATATGCTAGATGGTCTTACAAAACTATGTGTCAATGATTTAAAAAAGAATTAAAAAGATTGTATAAAATGGAAAAATAGCCTAATATTATAAGATAGTGAAAGTGAGTGAATGAAATGAGAGAAAGAATTGTATTTATGGGAACAGCATCATTTTCGTTGGCTGTTTTGAAAATGCTGATAGAAGAGGATTACAATATTGTTGGTGTTGTCACTCAGCCTGATCGTTATGTAGGGAGAAAAAAAGTTTTGACAATGCCAGATGTAAAAGTAGAAGCTTTAAAATATGATATTCCTGTTATTCAACCTGCACGTATTAAAGAAGATTACCAGGCAGTTGCAGATTTAAAACCTGATTTGATTATTACAGCAGCGTATGGTCAGATTGTACCACAGGCTGTTTTGGATATTCCTCGTTTAGGATGTATTAATGTCCATGCATCATTGTTACCATTATATCGTGGGGGTGCACCAGTACATCAGGCTATTATTGATGGACAAGAGAAAACAGGTGTCACAATTATGTATATGGTCAAAAAAATGGATGCTGGAGATATGATTGCCCAAAAAGAAACACCTATCTTAGAAGAAGATACAGTAGGTATTTTATATGATCGTTTAAGTGATTTAGGTGCAGAATTATTAAAAGAAACATTACCAGATATTTTAAAGGGAATAAATCAACGTATACCTCAAGATGAAAATCTAGTGACTTATGCGCCTACTCTTTCTAGAGAAGATGAACGTCTTGACTGGAATATGTCTGCTAGACAAGTTTATAATAAAGTTCGTGGAACAAATCCATGGCCAGGAAGTTATACAACTTATCAGGGAAAGACTGTTAAAATCTGGGCAGGACACGTTCATCAATGTGAAAATGCGATGAAACATCATGCTCATCAGGACAATGGAACGATTGTCAAGATTTTTAAAGATGCTATTGGAGTTAAAGTGAATGATGGCGTTTATCTGATTACGGAATTACAATTAGAAGGTAAAAAAAGAATGTCTGTTAAAGATTATTTAAATGGACATTGCATTTTTGAAGTCGATACAAAGTTTGAATAAAACTTTGTATTTTCTTTATAAAGAACTTTAATATTAATGAAGATCATAAAAGGGAAAAGAAGTACTATTTATTTTGATTTAGAATAAATCTATATATGGATTTTTTATGGGGAGATGATTCAATAGTAAAAAACTTTTCAAATCAATAGATAACTTTCTATTTTTTATTTCATTTTTATGATATTCTATTTTTAAGAGAAGTTATTGCATAAGAAGGCAACAATGTTTTAACAATGACCATTCAAGGAGGAAACATATGGATTATAAAATAGTTCAAAAAGAAGCATTTCGTTTTGTAGGAGTCAGTAAACGTGTATCACTTCAATTTGAAGGTGTGAATAACGAAATTGTACAATTAGCAAGTGAAATAACAGAGGAACAAAATAGAGAGTTGCATCTACTACAAAATATGGAACCGTATGAAATTGTGAATGTCTCTTATGATTCTGATACTGATTTTCTTGAAGAAAAAGGACAACTGACACATATGATAGGCGTTTTAACAACATGTGTTGATATCAGTGAACAATTAGACCAGTTTTCAGTTCCTCCACTTACATGGGCAGTATTTCCAAATGAAGGACCATTCCCATCAACTTTGCAAGACACAATGGCAAGCATTTATGCTAAGTGGCTTCCAACTTCTGATTATGAACTGGCATATTCATTATCATTTTCTTTTACAAAAATGGATGAACATCAAGATCATTATGCCTACAGTGAGGTTTGGATTCCTGTTCAATTGAAAAAATAAGAAAACAGAAAAGTTTAATCAGTTTATTGGAATAATGAACTTTTTTTATATGATTCTACTTTTACGTGGTGTCCTTTTTACCCATTTTCGTTATAATGAAGACAGGAGGAATCATTATGGATCAAAAGAAAATAGGATTATTCATAGCAACTTGTCGTAAGAAAAAAGGATTGACTCAAAAACAATTGGCTGAAAAACTTTCTGTTACAGATAAATCCGTATCTAAATGGGAAAGAGGCATTCATCTTCCTGATGCTTCACTTTATATCCCTTTATGTGAAATATTAGGGATAACTATAAATGAATTTTTCTTAGGAGAATATGAAACAGAACATCATGAAGTTGTTCCACAAGTTTTAAAAGAAGATTATCATAAGATGCAACGCAATGAAAGATGGAATATAGCTTTGTTTATTATTTCTATGTTAAGTGTATTTTGGATAACTTTTATCTGGCATATGGATTTAGGATGGTTAATGTTGGAAGAAGATTTGGCTCCATTTGCGAATATGTATTATTTGTCATATGGATATTGGTTGGCTTATTATCTTGTGTTTAAAAAGATTAAATTAGGATATGTTTTGATGTGGGCTATTTATTTTATTTTGGTAAGTGGACTTATTGCATTTTTTGGTTATGAATGGAATCGTATGCTTATTCATATTGATTTTTGGATAAATAGTGCATTCACAATCTGGGGAGTGTATAATGGAGATATAAGATTTTTTAATCTTTTAAAAAAGAAAAGTGAGGAATAAAATATGCGAATGGTTGATTTGATTGAAAAGAAAAAAGATGGATTCAAACATACTCCAGAAGAGATTCACTTTATTGTAGCAGGTTATACAAAAGGTGATATACCTGATTATCAGATGAGTGCATGGTTGATGGCCGTTTGTTTTCAAGGCTTAGATAAAGAAGAAACAGCTATTTTAACCAAAGAGATGATGCATAGTGGTGATGTCATTGATTTAAGTCGTATTCAAGGAATCAAAGTTGATAAACATAGCACTGGCGGTGTTGGTGATAAAACATCTTTGGTTTTAGGACCGATTGTGGCAGCCTGTGGAGTACCAGTAGCTAAAATGAGCGGAAGAGGATTAGGACATACTGGTGGAACATTGGATAAATTAGAATCTATACCGGGACTTCATATTATGATTGATGAAGAAGATTTTGTGAAGCAGGTTAATGATTGTGGATTGGCGATTATTGGACAGAGTGGGCATTTAGATCCTGCTGATAAAAAAATGTATGCTTTACGTGATGTTACCGCAACTGTTTCCTGTATTCCATTAATTGCATCTTCTATCATGTCTAAAAAACTGGCAGCTGGCAGTGATGCGATATTGTTAGATGTCAAATATGGTGATGGTGCCTTTATGAATACAATTGAAGAAGCTAAAGAATTGGCACGTACAATGATTGAAATTGGTGATTCGCTTGGCAAAGATACCAGAGCAACGATTTCTAATATGAGTCAGCCGTTAGGTTGTGCGATTGGTAATATTCTGGAAGTGAAAGAAGCAGTTGATACATTAAATGGAAATGGTCCGGAAGATTTATTGGAGCTATGCTTACAGGCCGGAAGTCATATGTTAATTCAGGCTCAAAAAACTGATTCTCTCATTACCGCAAGAAAAATGCTTGAAGATGCTATTGAAAGTAAAAAAGCACTTCGTACATTATGTGCTATGGTGAAAGCACAAGGTGGCGATGATGCCTTTATCAGACATCCAGAAATGTTTCCTAAAGCGAAAGAAGTGATTCCTGTTTATAGTCAAAAAACAGGATATGTCAAAGATTTAAAAGCAAAGCCTTTAGGAATAGTGAGTATGAAACTAGGTGGAGGACGTGAAAAAACTGATGATGACATTGATTATAGTGTTGGTTTAGTTCTTCATAAAAAAATAGGGGATTTTGTAAAAAAAGGTGAAGTGTTAGTTGAAGTTCATACAAATACGGGTTTGAGTCAGGAGCTTGAAACTGAGATTTTCAATGCTTATGATTTTTCAGATGAATTTGTTGGAAAGCCACAACTTATTGATGAAGTTTTGTCATAATTATTTTCAAAAAGTGATATTTTTATATGTGATGTTGAAAAATGATGTATAATAATATGCGGTGGTGAAAATAATGGGAAAATTTTTATTTTTTGATATTGATGGGACATTAGTAGGAAAATCTAAAATGGTAACAGAGAAAACAAAGTTGGCCATTCAAAATGCAAGACAAAATGGACATCGTGCTTTTCTTTGTACAGGGCGTGCTCCAACGTCTATTGTAGGGGATATTCGCAATATTGAATTCGATGGTGCTATTTGTAGTGCTGGAGGATTTGTCATTGTGGATGGAGAATATATTTTTGAAAACTTTATGAATCAATATATTTTATCTGAAGTCATGACTTTATTCATTAACAATCATATTTTATTTACATTAGAAACAAAAAAAGCTTTATATCAGACACCAGGTGTGAATGAATTTTTTGATCAGAAACATCAAAAAGATTGTGAAAACAATCTTGAATTAATGCGCTTTTTTCAACTCAGACGTATGGGTGAAAATCGTTTGCCAATTAAAGACTTTAATATTTTAACCACAGGTGTCACAAAAGTGTGCTTTATTGCTCCAAATAAACAAAGTTTTTATGACTGTGTACCATTTTTAGAAGAATTCTTTAATATTGTGACTTTTTCAAAAGAAGAAGATGATTTTATCAATGGTGAAATTATTTTAAAACATTGTACAAAAGCTGATGGTATTTTAAAGGTTGTGAATCATTTTCATGGTCAGATGAAAGATACAATTGGTTTTGGTGATAGTATGAATGATTATCAGATGCTTCAGGAAGTTGATACAGGTGTTGTTTATGAAGGAGCATCAGATAATTTAAAAGCCTTAGGAAAGTATTTCTTCACTGATCCTGATGCTGATGGTATTTATAAAGTGATGAAAGAAATGCATTTGATTGATGAAAATCTTTGATTTCAATATAATGTTGTATGAGTTTGAATATGTCAAATATATTCAAACTTTTTTGTTAAAAAGAATCATTATGATATTGAATTGATGATGAAAATATTTTTTCATTAATTTAATAAATTTAATGATTTTTATGAAAAAATATATCTATAAGACTAGAAAAAAAGTTTTTTTTTCTATATCTTTGATAAAATAAAAGTAACTTCTATCTATTTGAGAAAAAAAGACTTTAAAATGGGAAAAAGTTTTATAATAAAACTATATGGAAGGAGGAGCATATATGGATATTGTTTTATCAAGAATTTTAAAGTATTTAAATGGATGTTTAGATGATGACCATATGTATCGCATTGGATTGTTTATTGTTCATCATTATGTGGAGATGGAAGATTATTCTTTACAAAGAGTCATGGAGGAAGGTCATTTTAGTGAAGATGAGATTTTAGATTTCTGTCGTCACTTAGGTTTCCAGACATATGAAGATTTTCAAGACGAACTGATTGCGGATTATATGCTTCGTGTTTCTCAGATTCGTGCACGTATGTTAGGTGTTTCTGCTGCTGGATTAATTGAACAATTAGATTCATCTTATGATAAAGAAAATCTTGTGAAGGAATTAGAATTAATCTGTGAACTTATATTTAAAAATAAACGTGTGATTCTTATTGGAGCTTTGTATCCAACAAGTATTGCTGTAGAGTTCCAGACGGATTTTATTACTTTTGGTAAAGAAGTGATTCAATATCATCATTTTGTGAAAGACTTTCAATTCCAAAAAGATGATGTCGTTATTTTTATGAGTGCAACAGGAAGAACATTGCATGATTATTTAAAAGAAAGTGCGCATCAAAATATCCAGGATGCTCAAATTGTGTTATTGACACAAAATGTTAAATATAAAAATAAAAATGATTTAGGAGCACAATATGTGATTCAAGTCCCAGGACGTTTTGATGGTATTCAATTCAATTATCAGATGATGATGATTTTTGATGTTTTACGTATTTATTATTATACAAAATATTATATTTAGGAGGTTTCATTTATGGATGTTAAAGCAATTATGTGTGATGTTGATGGAACATTATTAAATAGTCAAGGAATTGTTTCACAAAAGACAGTAGAAATGATTAAAAAAGCAAGAGAAAAAGGGATTTTATTTGGTTTATCAACTGGAAGAGATGTTCATAGTGTCAAAACGCTTTTAAAGACTTGGGGTATTGATGGTTTGGTAGATGCGATTGTAGGAACAGGTGGCGCTGAAATTTATGATTATACATTGCAGGTTGAAAAATCAAGTTTTCCATTGGATGGTGCCTTGATTCAAGATGTAATTCATCATTTTGAGGATATGGATGTCAATTTTGCAGTGCCATATCAAGGTGTGTTGTATGCACCAAAAGATGATGAACATATTCAGATGTTGTCAAAGGCAGATCGTGTTCCTTATAAAGTTGTAGATTTCGATGAATTTTTGAAAGAATCAAGACCAAAATTAATTATTATCTGTCATCCTGAAGACATGGATTCAGTTGTAGAAAGAAGTCAGACTTTTTCTAATGAAAAATATAAGTCTGCATCTTTAAAGACAGCGAGTGAATTATTTGAATATATGGATCCAAGAGTCACAAAAACACATGGATTACAGGAAGTTATGGCAATGCATGATATTTCAATGGAACAATTATGTACATTTGGAGATGCCGATAATGATTATGATATGACACTTCATGCTGGTGTGGGTGTTGTCATGGCGAATGGTAGTGACAAGACAAAGAGCGTTGCTGACTATATCACTGACGATAATGATCATGATGGTATTGGAAAATTTATTGAAAAATATATTTTATAAGCTTTCATTTTGATGAAGGCTTTTTTTCATGTATAATAAAAATAGGAGGTGATAGGGATGAATATAGCTTTGATAGCACATGATTCTAAAAAACAGGAAATGATTGAATTTGTGAAAAAACATGAAGCTTTTTTTAAACAGCATACACTGTTTGCAACAGGAACAACAGGACTTAAAATTATGGAAAATACAGATTTGAAAGTTCATCGCTGTTTATCTGGACCATATGGTGGAGATCAGCAGATTGGAGGATATGTGGGAGAAGGAAAAATGGATTTTGTCATTTTCTTTAGAGATCCTTTGACAGCGCAGCCACATGAACCAGATATTAATGCTTTAATGCGTGTTTGTGATGTGCATCAGGTTCCTCTAGCATCACATCAAAAAACAGCAGAACTAATTATTAAAACTTTAGAAAGTGAGGGAAGTATAGAATGAAGTATGAAATTCAAGGAACACCTTTTCCAGTTGTCATTTGTGAATTAGAAAAGGGAGAAAAAATGGTGAGTGATAGTGGAGCTATGGTTTGGATGGATCCATGTATGACGATGGAAACAACAAGCGGAGGTATAGGTAAAGCTTTTGGGAGAATGTTTTCAGGTGAAACAATGTTTTTAAATGTCTATCAGGCTAGAGAAGCTGGTAAAATTGCTTTTGGTTCTTCATTTCCTGGTGAAATTCGTAAATATGATATTGCACCTGGACAGGAAATTGTTGTACAAAAATCATCTGTTCTGGCATGTGAAGAAACAGTAGAAAGAAGTGTTTTCTTTAATAAAAAAGTATCTACAGGGCTTTTTAGTGGTGAAGGTTTTGTCATGAGTCGTTTATCGGGACATGGTATTGCATTTATTGAACTTGATGGCGCAACGGTTGAATATCAGCTGGAAGCAGGTCAACAATTGATTGTTGATTCAGGAAATCTGGCTATCATGGATGCGACGTGTCAATTAGCAATACAAAGTGTACCAGGCATGAAAAATAAATTATTAGGTGGCGAAGGTTTATTCAATACAGTGATTACAGGACCAGGACGTGTCGTTTTACAGACAATGCCAATATCAACAGTCGCCAATAGTATTATTCCTTTTATACCAACTGGTAAGTAGACGATGATTTTTAATGTAAGTGGTCGCACAGATATCGTTGCTTTTTATAGTGACTGGATATTTCAACGTATCAAAGAAGGATATGTCTATGTGAGAAATCCTTATTATCCAACCCAGATTACCAAATATTTGATTAATGAGGATGTTGTTGATTGTTTTATTTTCTGTACAAAAAATCCTCGTCCTATATTATCTCGTTTAGATAAACTGAAGCCTTATCCTTCTTTTTTCTATGTGACCATAACGCCTTATGGTCGCGATATAGAGCCTTATGTTCCTGATTATCAAAATGTCATATCAGACATTCAAAAGCTATCTCTTCAATTAGGAAAGCAAGCTGTTAGCATCAGATATGATCCTATTTTTATCAATCAGGAATATACAATAGAGAAGCATCTTTATTATTTTGAAGATATCCTTTCTCAGCTTCAAGGTTATGTTCATCATTGTGTGATCAGCTTTATTGATCTTTATCAAAAAACAAAAAGAAACTTTCCTGGTATTCAGGAAGTTCCTTTGTTTTGGCAACAACAGCTGGTAAAAGCTTTTGTACAGATTGCTAAAAAATATCAATTTCAGATTCAAATGTGTGCAGAACCATATGATTTTTCAGAGTATGGTGTTTCTCGTCAAAGTTGTTTGAATGCGAGAATACTCAAAGATATAACAGGATATGATTTTATATCTGTGTCTAGTCAGCCTTTAAGACAACATTGTCATTGTTATCCTAGTCGAGATATAGGGGAATATAATACATGCCCACATGGTTGTTTATATTGTTATGCAAATGAAAATAAGCAAAAAGTTATGGAAAACTATCAACTTCATGATCCTTTATCTCCATTGCTGATAGGACATGTTCATGAAGATGATATCATCAAGCAGGCTAAACAAAAAAGTTATAAACACAGACAATTATCTTTGGATATATAAAAAATGAATAAAGTGAATAGAATATGTTTTTTTGTTGAAGTAAGCATAAACAATCATTGTAAAAATGGACTGTTTTTCGCTTTTTTTCATATAATAAATTGAGGTGTTTTGATGATAAAAAAATGCTTGATTTGTTTATGTGTCTTTGTATTATGTCTCCAGATAACACCGGTTCATGGGGAAGAATTAAAATTAGCACCAAATGCTTCAGCATCATTATTAATGGAAGCATCTAGTCGACAGGTTCTTTATTCAAATCATGAAAAAGAAAAGCTTTTTCCAGCTTCTACCACAAAGATTATGACCATGATTTTACTTTTTGAAGCTATTGAAAAAGGCAGTTTAAAATGGGATGAAGAGTTGAGATGCAGCGCCTATGCAGCCAGTATGGGTGGTAGCCAGATTTACCTGGAAGAAGGAGAAAAAATGAGTGTCGCAGATTTGTTTAAAGCGATTAGTATTGCTTCTGCTAATGATGCCTGTGTGATGATTGGAGAACGTATTGCTGGAACGAATGATAATTTTGTGAAAATGATGAATGAAAAAGCGAAGGAACTCAAATTGGTGAATACTCACTTTGTGAATCCTACCGGTTTACATGATGATAATCATTATACATGTGCCTTGGATTTAGGAACAATGGCCGCCTATTTAATAGAAATGGGTGGAGAACGTTTATTACAGACAACTTCTTTATATGATAGTTACATCCGTGAAGATACTGCTCATAAGTTTTGGCTTGTTAATACGAATAAGTTATTGAAATCTTATCAGGGAGCTGATGGATTAAAAACAGGTTATACCAAAGAAGCAGGCTATTGCATTGTTTCAACTGCAAAAAGAAATGGTTTAAGATTAATAGCGATTGTTTTAAAAGAAAGTGATCCTAAAGTCAGAAATCAGGAAGTATCACAACTCTTGGATTATGGATTTTCTTTATACGAAAACATCACCTTATTTCAAAAAAATGATGTCATTGAAAAAGTTAATATTGATAATGCCCGTGTATCTCAAGTAGAAATCATAGCGAAAGATGATATTCAGTATGTTCAAGATAAAAATGATACGACCAAAGTCACTTATCAGATGAATTATACAAATCTTGTGCCACCATTAAAAAAAGGTGAAGTAGTTGGTCATCTGTTATTGATGCGTGGAGATGTTAATATTGGCTCTTTTGATGTCACTGTGAAAACGGATGTTGAAGCCTTGTCTTTTGTAGAAAAAGTCGTCAATCAACTCAAAGTTTTACTTTAAAAATCTATCTTGTGATGGATTTTTTATTTTGCATAAATATTCTAGTTTTGTTGAATAAGTTCTAGTTTTAGCGAAACGATTTTTTTTCATTTGGAATTGGTATATGATACCAAAGAAGGAGGAAGAGATATGGATAATCATATAGAGATTGAAAAAGCAAATTATCTGATTATTGTTCATTTTTATGGTGAAATTGATAGTGTTATGGCACCGGTTTATCGTGGACAGTTAAGTGATTTGATAGATGAGAGTGAAGAAGATGTGATTTTTGATTTTCAAAATACATCTTTTATAGATAGTTCAGGCATAGGACTTGTATTAGGACGTTATAATCAGTTGAAATTTGAACATCGTACACTGATTTTAACAGGATTAAATCCTGTAGCTTATCGTCTTTTTGAATTAACAGGAATGTTTCAGATTATGCCTTATTATGAATCAATAGAAAATTTAAAGGAGGGAACATTATGAATCAAATGGAAGTCAGTTTTAGCGCTATCTTGGATAATGAGAATTTTGCCAGAACAACGGTAGCGGCTTTTTTAACACCTTTAAATCCAACTATTGATGAAATTATTGAATGGAAAACAATTGTATCAGAAGCAGTCAGTAATGCTATTATTCATGGTTATAATCAAAATACAGAATGTTCTGTGGTTATGAAAATGAAGATTGATGGACGTCAGGTTCAACTGATTGTACAGGATTATGGTAAGGGGATTGAAAATTTAGAAGAAGTCAAAGCACCTTTTTATACAACTGCAAAAGACCTTGAACATGCAGGAATGGGATTAACCATTATTGAAACACTGGCAGATCAGTTAGAGATAGAAAGTGTTGTCAATATAGGAACAAAACTTATCATCACAAAAAGTTTAAAGAATCATGACACAATCTAAAACATTGGATCTTTTAAAAAAAGTCCGTTTAGGGGATGAACAGGCTAAAGAAGAGGTCGTTAAAGATAATTTAGGATTAGTTTGGTCAATTGTGCATAGATTTAAAAATAGTTATTATGATAAAGAGGATTTATTTCAGATTGGCTGTATTGGTTTGATGAAGGCTATTAATCATTTTGATACATCATATCAGGTCCAGTTTTCAACCTATGCAGTACCTATTATTATGGGCGAAATTAAACGCTATTTTAGAGATGATGGAACCATCAAAGTTTCTCGTTCTTTAAAAGAATTAAATATTAAAGTCACAAAAGCAAAAGAATACCTGCAAAGTCAAAACAATCAGGAACCAACGATTGAAGATGTCGCAAAGTATTTAGGTGTTGAACCACAGGACGTTGTAGAAGCCATAGATGCTTCTTATTATCCAACATCATTAAATGAACCAATTTATGAAAAAGATGGATCGACGATCAGTGTAGAAGATCGTCTGATTGATAAAAGTGATGAAATGTGGTTTGAAAAGATTGCTTTAGAAATGGAAATGGAAAAACTGGATGATAAAGAAAAAATGATTATTTATATGCGTTATCAATTGGATTATAATCAAGATAAAATTGCGAAATATTTAGGTATTTCTCAAGTACAGGTTTCTCGATTAGAAAAGAAAATTGTGACAAAATTAAGAACACGCTTAAAAGATGGAAAATAGTATGCTATAATACATCAGAGGCGAGAAAAATGGAAAAAAGTGATTTTAAAAAATCTTTATTAGAATATATCAAAGTCATTATTATAACAGTGGTTTTCACACTAGGTGTTCTATATTTTGTTCAAATATCAAGAGTTGTGGGTTCATCAATGGAGCCGACTTATCAAAATGGAAATATTATTTTGGTTGATAAATTCTTTTATAAAAGAGGGAAACCCTCTTATAATGATATTGTTGTTGTGAAGTATCATGTGGTTGAGGGTGAAGATCAGATTATTAAAAGAATTGTTGGGTTGCCAGGTGATCATCTTGAAATGAAAGATAATCAGCTTTATCGTAATGGTCAATTACTGAATGAAGATTATATCAATGGACCTATGGAAGGTAATGAAGATTTTTCTTATGATATTCCAGAAGGTAAGATTTTTGTGATGGGGGATAATCGTAATCACAGTGTTGACTCTAGAAATATAGGATATATTGATTTTGATGATCAGGTTGTTGGTCGTGTCTTTTTTAAGGTCTTTTGATAAGACCTTTTTCTTTTGGGAGGTTTTATGAAAAAATTAAGATATGAACGTGTATTATTAGTAGGTGTGATTTTATGTTTACTCATTGGAACGATTGGATATATGTATTGTCATCGAAGTCGTTATTATGAATATCAAGGAGCTATGACAACTTATATAGGCACATATCATAAAGATGAGAAAATCTATACATTTGATTTCAAAGGATTTCAAAAAGACAATCAATATTATTTGTCTCTCAATGATTTATATAACTGGTTTGTGATTCAAGATCAAAATGCCAAGGTCTATGTTGACTATGGTAAACATACGATGGTTTATCAATTACATGATGTGACTTATCATATTGATTTTGGAAGAGATGAAATCAGATATAATGGAAATTGTATAAATGTAAGTAAAAATAATCAACATATTTATATTTCTCATAAAAATATATACCTTTCTGTCTATTATATAGAAAAAATAATGTTAAAAAATGAAAATCAAATCAAAATAGAAAATAAAACCGCTATCATTTCATAAATTTTATGATTTTTGTAGTCAAGATGGCATTTTTTTGATAGAATTGATTCATATTTGAAAGATGGAAAAACATCTCTCAAAGGAAAGGGTGAAAATATGGCATATAAATTTAATATTACTCGTGGTAATGCAATTTTAAATTTTTCTGAAGAATTCTGTCAAAGTCGTTGTCAATTAATTGAAAGTGAGTCTTTTGCGAAAGTTTTAGAAAAATATATTAAACATATTAAAAGAACTGATACAACTATTTACGAATATTTACATGCTATTGAAGAAGATGATGTTGACTTATTAAGAAATTTAAGAGATGTTTTTAAATTATTATTAGTCATGTCAGTAGAAGAAGTTTGTGCTATGCGTTCTCAGACAAAAGCATATTTTAAAGATCGTGATATGTTTATTGCTTTGGTTGAAGATATTTATTTATTCTGGCGTCGTTTACAAAGATATGCAATTGTTTTTAATGAAACAAAAAGAGCAGGTTATCAAAATGTTCAGTTTGCAGATGCACAAAGTGAATTTGAAGAATTGGTATTAGAAGTTTATCGTTCTATTCAATCAGCGATTGGAAAGAAAGATAAAGTTTTACGTCAGATTACTGCAGGGGTAAATGCTGGTTTAGCTGTAACGCATATGCGACCATTTTTACCATATGAATATCGTAATTTAGATGAAATTCCATTTATTGAATCTGTTGTTATTCATCCACCATTTATTGCTTATTCTAAACGTAATAAACGTGATGGAGTCTTTCCAGAAATCAAAACAAATCCTATTGAAGATAAAAAGTTTGATGCAGAATCATGGTTATGTTATCCTGCAAAAGTAGGAGATTTGTTATGTTTTGTTTACTTTAACGTGAAATTTATGGCACAAGGTGTAACATTATGTAACTTGTTTGATTTGGCTGATGAATCTGAATATCGTAATCGTAAACCAGATTTAATTTATGTTTATGGTTATGAAGATGGTGAAATGAATCAGGCTTTCTATCAGGATGAATCTAATGATATGATTGTTGCTTTATTATCAGCAAGTGATGATTTTGATTATTTTGGATATATGAAAAAAATGTGTTTAACATTGCATAATGTTCAAAAGATTAATCATCGTGAATTACCAATCCATGGAGCTATGGTTAAAATGACACTTCATAATGGTGAAACAAAAAATATCGTTGTTATGGGTGATAGTGGAGCTGGTAAGAGTGAAACAATTGAACAGATTAAAGTGATTGGAGCTGCTTATATTACAGACTTAAAGACAATCTATGATGATATGGGAGTACTTTCACTTGGTGATAAAGGAAAAGTGAAGACTTCAGGAACTGAAATTGGAGCTTTTGTCAGATTAGATGACTTGGATGCAGGATATAGCTTTAAAGAATTAGACCGTTCAGTCTTTATGAATCCAGATAAAGTCAATGCACGTATTGTCATTCCAATTACAGACTATAAAGATGTTGTGGCAAAACATGATGTTGATTTGTTCTTATATGCAAATAACTATGATGAAGATGGTGAAGCATTAAGTTTCTTTGATACACCAGAAGAAGCTTTAGAAGTCTTCAGAGCAGGAAATCGTATGGCAAAAGGAACAACAACAGAATATGGACTTGTAGGAAGCTATTTTGCGAATCCATTTGGACCAGTTCAAAGAAGAGAACAGACTGAACCTATTTTACAGGATTATTTTAAAAGAATGTTTAAGCAAGGTGTAAAAGTTGGTCAGTTGCGTACACGTTTAGGTATTAAAGGAAACGAACATCAAGGACCAAAAGATGCAGCTATTGCCATTTTAAAATATGTAACAGGTGAGGAAGAATTAAAAGAATTACCTGTTGAAGAATAATAGGAAACAGCAATGTTTCCTATTTTTTAAAAGGAGGAAAAATATATGTGGATTATATTTGGAATATTAACTCTTATCATGACTTTATTGAATTTGTATATGTATAATGCTGGTAAGAATTATCATGTTTTTATGGCTCTTTCCTTATTCTTGATGGCATTGACACTTTGCGCTCAGTATCAAATGATAGCGTCTTGGAGTTTAGCAGGTGATTGGAGTGCTATTGCAGATGTTGCACCAACATTATCTATGATTCTATGGGTATTTGTAATAGGTTCTTTTGTGGTGAATGTCATACCATTATTATTAAGTTATCGTAAGAATCGTTAATAAGTATGATGCTTTATTTATGAAAATAAAAAAGATTGTCTAAATATCAATGATATCTTGACAATCTTTTTTTTATTAATAGATTCCTTGAGAAATCATAGCAGCTACAACTTTTTCAAATCCAGCAATATTAGCTCCTTTAATTAAGTCGTAACCTAAACCATATTTTTGAGCAGCTTTGACTGAAGAGTCATGAATATCAACCATGATATCATGTAACTTCTGATCAACTTCTTCAGCGCTCCAGCTATAACGCATAGAGTTTTGAGCCATTTCTAATGCAGATACAGCAACTCCACCAGCATTTGCTGCTTTTGCAGGTCCTAAAGTTCCACCATTTTCTAAGAAGTAAGTAATGGCTTCAGGTGTTGTAGGCATGTTAGCACCTTCAATAATATATTTCACTCCATTAGCAACCAACTGTTTAGCTTCTTCTAATCCAATTTCATTTTGTGTTGCACATGGGAAAGCCATATCAACTTTTAATCCCCATGGTTTTTCACCAGCATGGAATTCACATCCAAATTTTTCAGCATAATCTTTAAGTTTAACATCATTTGAACTTCTGATTTTTAATAAGAAATCAATCTTTTCATCAGTTGTAATTCCATCAGGATCATAAACATATCCATCTCTACCAGAAATAGATACCACTTTTGCGCCATATTCTCTGGCTTTTAAACATACACCCCAGGCAACATTTCCATAACCTGAACATGCAATTGTTTTACCTTCATAAGAATCATTAAAGTGTTTTAAAACTTCTTTACCATAATAAACAGCACCAAATCCAGTTGCTTCAGGTCGAATTAAAGATCCACCATATGGTAATGGTTTACCAGTTAAGACACCATTTTCATAGGCTCCTCTGATTCTTTTATATTGTCCATACATATATCCAATTTCTCTGGCACCTGTTCCAATATCCCCAGCAGGTACGTCAACGTCTGGTCCAATATGACGATATAATTCAGTCATAAATGATTGACAGAAACGCATGATTTCATTGTCTGATTTTCCTTGTGGATCAAAATCAGAACCACCTTTACCTCCACCAATTGGTAAAGTTGTTAATGAATTTTTAAAGATTTGTTCAAAACCTAAGAATTTAATAATTCCTAAATTAACAGATGGATGTAATCTTAAACCACCTTTATATGGTCCAATCGCATTTGAGAATTGAACACGATATCCTCTATTGACATGAACTTTTCCTTGATCATCTTGCCAAGGGACTTTGAACATAATGGCTCTATCAGGTTCTACCAATCTTTCTAAAATAGCCATATCCTCGTATTCAGGATGAGCTTCAATAACAGGTTCTAAGCTTTCCAAGACTTCTTCTACAGCTTGAATAAATTCAGGCTGATCAGCATTTTTTCTTTTTACATCTTCTAAAACTCTTTCAATATATTTCATAGTTTGAATCCTCCTTGAACTTATTATATACAATGATAAATAAAAAACAAGCATTTTAATAAAAAATTATTACATTTTTTGAAATTTAGATAAAATAATTCTTATTTTTTAGTATAAATAGAATTAAATGATGGATTTGTTTTGAAAATAATAATTTTTTATAATGTTATGAATAAAGTTTTCATTCTTTATAAAATATGTTAAACTACAAGAGGTGATAAAAAATGATGAAAAAATTTAAAGAATATCGTACATTTTTATTTTGTCTTTTCTTATTTATTATATTGATGATTTTGAGTCTTTATGCTTTTATGCAAAAAGCCTTGCCACAGGCCATAGGTTGTCTTTTATTATCATTGATTGCACTTTTATTAATGACTGCAAGATATAAGATTATTTTATTTGATAATGAAATGATGATTTATGAGTGGAAAGTTGCAGCTATGTTGCCAACATTGATTCCTTATCAAAATATTCAATCTATTCAAAAAAAGTCTAAGCATCATATGATTGTTGAGCATCAAAAAACAAGTCATATCTATGTTTTTAATAGTGATGCTTTTTTAGAAGCTTATAATGAGTTCACTCAAGAGGATAAAACCAATGAAAATGAATAAACAATGTTTACCATGTCTGGTTAATCAGGTTGTCAAGATGGCAAGTATGACAGGATGTCTGGATCAGGATGAATTGTTTCACCAGTTTTTTGCCTATATGAGTCAGGTTGATTTTACAAAAACAAACCCTGAAATTATAGGTGAAGTTTTTGCCATGGTCAAAGCGTATATTCATCATGATGATCCTTACTATCAGTTAAGACATGATTATAATCAGATGTTTTTAAAACAACTGAATCAATTAGATAACCAGATTCATTCTTTTGAAGAGACTGTTAAATATGCAATAGTAGGAAATATTATAGATTTTAGTCCTCTTCATCAAAATGTAAAACAAGATGTAACAAAGTATTTTCAAAATATAGATCAGTTATCCTTGACTATTGATCATATTGAAGATTTAAAAGCTGATATTAAGACTTCTTCATCTTTATTATATTTGGGAGATAATTGTGGAGAAATCTGTTTAGATAAATTATTGTTGAAAAGAATCAAGGATATCAATCCTGATATTACATTGTATTTTGCGACAAGAGGAGCAACTGTGGTTAATGATTCTATATTAGAAGATGCCTATCAGGTAGGTATTGATGAATATGCAACCATTGTATCTAATGGTGACAGTTCATTAGGAACAGTTCTTTCACGTGTCAGTGAAGAGTTTCTTGAAATCTATCATAAGGTGGATATAGTGATAGCAAAAGGACAGGCTAATTTTGAAAGTTTAAGTGAAGAGAAGAAAAATATTTATTTTTTATTGATGGTTAAATGTGGAGTAATCAGTCAATATATAGGTGCTTTAGAAAAATCGCTTGTCTGTCTATCTCAAAGAAAGAGAGGATAGCCAATGAAACTTCATGTGAAAAAAATAATAGATAGAGCTTCTTGGAAAACACAACAAAACAATCAAAAATACTATTTGATAGGTGCTTTGTTTTTATTTAGTTTACCAGTTGTCATGATCACTTATCATTTTTATATCATGTTTTTTCTTTTGTTTTTCATCATTATAATTGTTTTAATAGCAAGCTATATTCAAAATATAAAAAGCTTTTTTGATCTGAAAAGATTAAAGAGTGAAGTTGTTGGTGTTGATGAAAACCAATGTTTTGTTTATCAAGATAAAGTTTTTGATTTTCATCAGTTAATAAAAATTCATTTACAGCGTCGCGTTATTTATTTGGAGTTTGAAAATGATATCGTTGTTTTAGAGAATCAGAAAACTCTTTTCAATCAATTAAAAGATTCATATTCTCAATTGATTAATCAAAAGACAACCAAGATTGGAAGAATATCTTTTAAGCTATGGATGATAGATATGCTTTTTGGTGTCATTATTATGATGAAAATAGTAGGGGGCATTATTTATTGTCTATCGACTTCAACAACGATTATTGATATTAGTCGCTTATTTGGGGATGTAGGGACTCTTGCTTTTATCTTTATTTGTGTTTTTTTAGCGAATCTATTGAAAAAGTATAAGATTATTTTTTATACAGTATCTGTAATAGTGGCATTTTGGTCATTGATGTCTCCAATGACACATGTGACACAATTGCTTGTTGATCAAGGTGCTATAGCTTATCGTGAAGATGTGAATGGGGTTCAGATTTATCGCGATGTGGCCTATGTGTTTGGAAAAGATGCGACATTGATGTATGTAGATTCCATAGATGATATTGGAACTTTTCATGATGTTGTGTATGTTGAAAGTCAGCAACAATATCAATTCTATAGTTTAACGACACCACATCAAACACTTCAAGATTTATATGAGGAATATGAGGGTAGTTCTTATAGTCATCAGGATATCAATATAGCGATTGATAAAAATGTCATTAAAATCAATTCAAAACCTTATCAGGCAGAGTTGATTGGTGATCATATGTTATATGTCAAGTTACAGCATCCTTATATCATTCAATTAAAAGATTTTCGATGTGAACTTTATCAGTTAGATAGAGGACATACAGTTGTTTTACAAGAAGATTATATGAATGATGTTACTTCTCAAGATAACGATATAGAAAATGAGGAAAAGAAAAGTCAAGAAGAGAACCAAGACAATGAAACAGTGACACCTTCACCATCACAGCCAGAAGAAAAATCAGAAATAGAAAAAAGAAGAGAAAAACAAGATCAACAAAGATATCAGGCTTATCAACAAGCTATCCAACAAGATGATATGACATCTTTCCAGTCTACACAGGATGTTGTGAAAGTTCATGACGAAAATACTGATATTTATCGAGTTATTAAGTCATTGGATAGGGAAATCACACGAATGAATAATGAAGAAGGAACTATTCTAGATGTCCAAATTTTATCAATGTTGATTTATCATCAAAATAATGATGAATATGGTATTTATATTAATAGGCGAGTTGATTCTTCTGTTGAAGAAAGTCAGACGTTTCAAGAAATCATTTTCATGAAAAAATATGGTCAAGATTATATTGGAACAAGACTTTATGATATAAGTTATATGCCAACTGATCATCCTACCAATAATGGTGAATATGAAACACGTCAAACAACTGACTATCTTTATCGTATTGATGGCCATCAGGTTGTAGAAAATGCATGGTAAAAAAGAATTTTCAAAAAATTCTTTTTTTATTTATTAAAGTGTGTTAAAATGATAAAAAATGAGGTGATATTTATGAAAAAAACAATTTTAAATCAACAATTTCATCGCCATCACCATTGGAACACTTAGGGTTATATCTATGAAAGATACAGCCCGTTTTGCATATACTTTATAAATGGGTGTATCTAATGACTTATAGAAGGTTTGGACGAGTCATTAAGACTCGTCTTTTTTGTTAAAGGGGGATTGACATGGAAGAGTTTAAATATTTAATACCTGAAGAAAGTATTGATGCCATTATGAACAATGTGTCTAAGTTAAGAGATATTGAAAATGATTTAAGACATATTTTTGTTGAACATGGTTATTTAGAAGTTTTAATGCCATCATTTGAATATGTGGAGCTTTATAATGATATGGATATTGGAATTGATGAAGAAAAGATGTTTCAATATATCAATTATGAAGGAAAAAGAGTGGCATTGAGAGTGGATTTTACAGTTCCACTAGCAAGATTGTATAGCTCACAAAAAGAAAATGGTGAAAAAAGATATTGTTATTTTGGGAAGGTCTATCGTAAAGAAAAAAGACATAAAGGAAGAAGCAGTGAATTTTTTCAGGCAGGCATTGAATTGCTTGGAAAAGCAGGTGTTGCAGGAGATTTAGAATGCTTAGAGCTTGTTTTAGAAACAATGCAGTGTTTAAGATTAAAGACATTACGTATTGAAATGGGATCGGCTCAATTTTATAACCGTTTAGTTGAAATAGTGGATGATGAGAAATTCGTCAATATATTAAAAAGACGTGATTTAAGTGCTATGAAAGACTTTGTAGAGAGTCATCATTTTGATAGTCATCTCCATGATTTGTTGTTGATGTTACCTCAAGCTTTTGGTGATATTCAAGTTTTATATCAGGTTCAATCACTGATAGATGATCCATTATTAAAAGAGGCTATTGAAGAGTGCATTCATTTATATCAACAATCAAAGATGAAAGACATTTTAACATTTGATTTAGCTATGACGCCAATGATGAAATATTATACAGGTATTATATTAAAGGGGTATTCGCCTTATAGTGCTGAACCTATTATGAATGGTGGACGTTATGATAAACTCATGAATCATTTTCAAAGACAGGTTCCTGCAATTGGATTTAGTTATGATTTAAGTCATATTCTCAAAGCTTTAGAAAAGGAGGATGAAGCATGATTAAAATAGCCATTACAAAAGGGCGTATTGAAAAGCAGGTTTGTCAATTGTTATCAAAACAGGGATTTGATATGGAACCTATTTTTCATAAAGACCGTGAACTCATGATTGAAACTCCAGATGGTTTATCAATGATTTTTGCGAAAGCCAATGATGTTTTGACTTTTTTAGAACATGGGATCGTTGATGTTGGTTTTGTAGGAAAAGATACTTTAGAAGATAGTGATTTCCAGGATTATTATGAAATGTTGGATTTGGATATTGGAAAATGTTATTTTGCAGTCGCAGCTTATCCTGGTTATAAAGATAAAGTTTTTCATCGTCGTAAACGTATTGCTTCTAAATATACCAAAGTGGCTAAGGATTATTTTAACCAAAAACAGGAAGATGTTGAAATCATAAAGCTGGAAGGTTCAGTAGAACTGGGCCCTGTTGTGGGATTAAGTGATGCTATTGTGGATATTGTAGAAACAGGTTCAACGCTTAAAGCCAATGGTTTAGAGGTTATTGAAAAAATCAGTGATATTTCTACAAAAATGATTGTCAATAAAGTGAGTTTAAAATTTAAAAAAGAAGAAATCTTTGATTTGATTTATAAATTGAAAGGGGAGTAACAAGATGTTAAAAGTTTATGATTTACAAGGGCAGTTTAAGGATGTTGTGCAAAAGTTTTCATCACGTAAAACTGAAATGACCAAACAGGTCAATGATACTGTTATGAATATGATTGAGGATGTTGAAAAAAATGGAGATCAGGCATTAATGAAATATTGTCGAGATTTAGATGGTTTTATGATTGATAATCCTAAAGATTTGATTGTCTCAAAACAAGAAATTTTGGATGGTGTCACAAGTGTTGGTAAAGACTTTATGCGTATTTTAGAGCGTACTAAAGAACAGTTAATAGCTTTTCATCAACATCAGGTGGATAAATCGTGGTCATTATATAAGGAAAATGGTGTCATGATGGGACAATTGGTAAGAGGTTTGGAAAAAGTGGCTTTATATGTACCAGGAGGAACAGCAACGTATCCATCAACTGTTATGATGAATGCAATTCCTGCAAAGCTTGCGGGAGTTCAAAACCTGATTATCATCACGCCAGTAAAAGCTGATGGAAAAGTGAATCCTAGCATTCTAGCAGCAGCCTATGTTTGTGGGATTGATGAAATTTATAAGGTAGGAGGCGCTCATGGTGTTGCTGGAGTTGCGATAGGAACAGCAACCTTACCAAAAGTTGATAAAATTGTCGGACCAGGCAATATTTATGTAGCGACAGCTAAAAAATGCTGTTATGGCCGAGTAGACATTGATATGATTGCTGGACCTAGTGAGATTTTAATCGTGGCAGATGACAAAGCCAATCCTAAATATATTGCAGCCGATTTAATGAGTCAGGCAGAACATGATCGTTTAGCCAGTGCTCTTTTGGTCACAACATCGCCTTCACTTGTTGAAAAGGTCAATGAAGAGTTGAAACGACAGATACAGTTATTACCAAGAACAGAAATTATTGAAGAATCGTTACAGAACTATGGTGGAGCATTTATTGTGAATTCGATAGAAGAAGCTTTTCAGGTTTCTAATGAGTTTGCGCCTGAACATCTTGAAGTGCTTGTAGAAAATCCAATGAATACTTTACCAATGATTCATAATGCTGGATCTATATTTTTAGGTGAATATACACCAGAACCACTTGGTGATTATATGTCAGGAACAAATCATGTTTTACCAACCGGAGGAACAGCTAAATTTTATAGTGCTTTAGGTGTTTATGATTTTGTGAAATACTCATCATACAGTTATTATCCAAAAGCAGCTTTAGAAGCATTGAAAGATGATGTTATCACATTTGCCAAAAAAGAAGGATTAGACGGACATGCCAATAGTGTTGCAGTGAGATTTGAGGAGGATACATATGAGAAAAAGTCAAATAAAGCGTGAAACAAGAGAAACATCTATTGATATGTCCTTAAATCTAGATGGGCAAGGGATAGCTCAAATTGATACAGGTATTGGATTTATGGATCATATGCTTGAATTATGGGCTTTCCATAGTGGTTTTGATTTAAAAGTGATTTGTCATGGTGATTTAAACGTAGATAGTCATCATACAATAGAAGATTTAGGAATTGTTTTAGGGGAATGTATCAAAGAAGCATTAGGTGATAAAAAAGGCATTTATCGCTATGGTCAAATGGCTATTGTCATGGATGAAGCACTCGTCACAACAACACTTGATTTAAGTGGTCGTCCTTACCTTGTTTATCATGCACAATTGCCTTGTATGAAACTTGGTCAATATGAAACGGAGATGACAAAAGAGTTTTTTAAAGCAGTCAGTGATCATGCTATGATGACTTTGCATATTCATGAAAGCTATGGTGAAAATACACATCATATTATTGAAGCGATGTTTAAAAGCTTTGCACGTGCATTAAAACAGGCAGTCATGATTGATGAAAATCATCAAGATCAGATTGTGTCATCAAAAGGAGTTTTATAGGATGATTGTGATTATTGATTATCATGTTGGAAACTTAATGAGTGTGCAAAATGCTTTTTTGAAACTTGGTATGGATGTTGTGGTGAGTCGAGATCACGATGTGATTCGACAGGCCAAGGGGATTGTACTGCCTGGTGTAGGAACATTTCCAGTAGCGATGGAACATTTAAAGAAATATGATCTCATTGATATTTTAAAAGAAAGAAAAGAAGCGGGTATTCCAATATTGGGAATCTGTTTAGGAATGCAAATTTTATTTGAAAAAGGTTATGAAGTGACTCCAACGGAAGGATTAGGTTTTTTAAAGGGTGAAGTCAAACTGATGGATGTGCAGGCCAAAATCCCACATATGGGATGGAATGAACTGATTCTCACACAAGATCATCCCTTAATGAAAAATATAAAAAATGGGGATTATGTTTATTTTGTTCATTCTTATATGGCTTATCCAACCGATGATGAACTCATTGCCTGTTGTGAATATGGCCAAGCCAAGATTACGGCTGTTGTCGCAAAGGATCATGTCATGGGATGTCAGTTCCATCCTGAAAAAAGTGGTGCAGTCGGAAGAAAAATTTTATTAGCGTTTAAGGAGATGGTGCAATGATTATTATTCCAGCAATTGATTTAAAAGATGGTGAGGCAGTGCGTTTATATAAAGGTGATTATCAACAAAAAACAGTCTATTCTTCATCACCAGAAACACTGGCTTTACAGTTTCAGAATATGGGAGCCAATTATTTACATGTGGTAGATTTAGATGGGGCTAAAGATGGGACAACAACAAATCTTTCAACAATTCAAAAAATTCGTCAGACCATCTCCATTCCTATTGAAGTCGGTGGTGGCATTCGAACGATAGATACTGTAGAACTATACTTAGAAAAAATAGGGATTGACCGTGTGATTTTAGGTACGGCAGCTATTGAAAATCCTGAATTTTTAAAAACAGCTTTAAAGAAATATGGAGCTAAACGTATTGTTGTGGGCGTGGATATCAAAGATGGATTTGTATCGACTTCAGGATGGCTTGTCAATACACAGATATATTACTTAGATTTTTTACAGGAATTAGAAAAAATGGGGGTTCAATATATTGTGTGTACAGATATTTCTAAAGATGGTACATTACAGGGACCATCATTTCCCATCTATCAAAAAATCAAAGACACAACATCTTTACATTGCATTGTTTCTGGCGGTGTAAAAGGAGCTGAAGATATTTTGGAAGCAACCAGACAAGGTTATTATGGCTGTATTGTTGGAAAAGCTTATTATGAAGGTCAGATTGACTTGAAAGAGGTGATATCATGCTTGCCAAAAGAATCATTCCTTGTTTAGATATTAAAGATGGTATGGTTGTCAAAGGAGTGAATTTTGTAGGATTAAAAAATGTGGGTGATCCTATTGAAATTGCGAAAAGATATGATGAACAATGTGCTGATGAAGTTGTTTTTTTAGATATCACAGCGACTTATGAAAATCGTGATATTATCAAAGATCTCATTCAACGTGCAGCCAGTGAATTGTCGATTCCATTAACTGTCGGTGGTGGTATTCGTACTTTAGATGATTTTCGTATGATTTTATCCAGTGGGGCAGATAAAGTCTCTATCAATTCAGCAGCGATTTTAAATCCACAATTGATTCAACAGGCTGCAGATGAATTTGGTGTGCAGTGTGTCGTTGTGGCGATTGATGCCAAGATGCGTGATGATCAAAGTGGCTATGATGTCTATATGGCTGGTGGTAGAAAAAATACGGGATTGGATTTAATCGCATGGGTTCAACAATGTGAACAGCTGGGAGCTGGTGAGATTTTATTGACATCTATGGATAAAGATGGAACCCGTGATGGATTTGATATTGATATGTTAAATGCAGTCCTTGACGTTGTTTCTATTCCCGTCATAGCCAGTGGTGGGTGTGGGAATCAGGAAGATATTGTGGAAGTATTTGAAAAAACAAATTGTGATGGGGCCTTGGCAGCTTCTTTATTTCACTATCAGGAAGCGACTATTGATGATGTGAAAGCATTATGTGCCAGTCATCACATTCCAGTAAGGAGGAATTGAGAATTGATGAAACCAGATTTTGAAAAAGGAAATGGGTTAATCCCAGCGATTGTACAAGATGTCAAAACAAAGGATGTATTGATGTTAGCTTATGTCAATGAAGAGGCTTATGAAAGAATGTTGACAACCAAAGAAACTTATTTTTATTCACGTTCACGTCAGGAACTTTGGCATAAAGGAGAAACATCTGGACATTTCCAATATATTCAGGGAATGTATTTAGATTGTGATGAGGATACTTTACTGATTCTGGTTGAACAGGTTGGAGCAGCCTGTCATACTGGAGCCTATTCATGTTTCTTTCAGGAAGTCATACCTTACATTTTTGAAAAGAATATTTTTCATGAAGTTTATGATGTCATTGCAGATCGACAGGTACATCCTGTTGAAAAATCATATACAAATTATTTATTGGAACAGGGTGTTGATAAAATCTGTAAAAAAGTAGGCGAAGAAGCCAGTGAAACAATTATTGCAGCAAAAAACAACAATCAAGAAGAATTAATTGGTGAAATCAGTGATTTATTTTATCATGTATTGGTTTTGATGTATCAACAAGGTATTCAGGTTGAGGATATAGAAGAGAAATTGAGGGAAAGACATCAAATCAGTGGTAATAAAAAAGAATTTCATCAAAGAGGAGATTATTAGTGATTCTGATAATCTTTTTTTGTTTTGATAAACAAATAAATTTAATGTTAAGCGCTTTCAAACTATGTTATAATGAACATATGAAGAAGAAAGGAGTATGTGTATGGGTGGTTTAAAACAAGAGTATTTAGATAAAATTGACGCTATTGTTGATAAGCATAAAGATGAGCGTGGTCCCATGAAATTAATGCTTCATGATATTCAGGATGAACTTGGATATATTCCTTTTGAAGCAATGGAAAAAATAGCTGAAGCATTAAATGTTCCCGTTTCTAAAGTTTATGGTGTTGTGACATTTTATTCACAGTTTACAACAGAACCAAAAGGTAAACATATCATTTCTGTATGTTTGGGAACAGCCTGTTATGTCAATGGTGCTCAAACGATTTTGGATTTACTCTGTGAAATGACAGAATGTGAAGTCAATTCGACAAGTGAAGATGGATTATTTTCCATTGATGCCACACGTTGTGTTGGAGCCTGTGGTTTAGCTCCTGTTGTCAGTGTTGATGGCACTGTATTTGGATGTCAAAAACAACTGGAAGATTTGAAAATGCTGATTCTTGATTACTTAAAGGAAGAAGAACTATGTTGATGAAAGACATTATTGATATGTTGGATGCCAGGGCCATTTATATTGCTGATGAAAATATTTATGAAAAAAATTATGACAAAGGTTTTGCGACAGATTTAATGTCTGATGCTTTAGCATTATTGAAAAATGAAACTGAGGATGTTTTGTTTTTAACGGGTCTTTCTAATGTTCAGTCATTAAGAACTGCTGAAGTACTCGATTTAGATACTGTTCTTTTTGTAAGAGGAAAACCGATTGATTGTCATATTATCGAAACAGCAAAAGATTTGCATATCAATATCTTTCAAACGAATCAGACAATGTTTGAGGTATGTGGACAACTTTATAGACAAGGAATGAGATAATGAAAAAAGTTTATCAGGTAGAAAAAGATAATTATGAAGATGCTGGAAAAGTTTCTACAGATATTAAAAGAACTCTCAAATCTATTGGTATTGATCGCATTGTTCTTAAAGCTGTCGCCATTGCCTGTTATGAAGCAGAAATGAATATTGTCATCCATTCTGATGGTGGTACAGTCACTTTTGAAATTGATGATGAGGGATTGATTCAGCTCTTATTTGATGATATAGGACCAGGAATTGAAGATCTTGAATTAGCTCAAAAGCCAGGTTATTCAACCGCTTCTGCAAAAGCACGATCACTGGGATTTGGTGCAGGTATGGGATTATATAATATGAAAAGTGTAGCTTCTTCTTTTGAGATGACATCTTCAAAAGAGGGGACACATATTCGCATGACATTTCAATGAAACCTGTTATCCATTTTTTAGGTGATCACTGCACAAGTTGTATTAAATGTGTCAAATCGTGTCCTACAGAAGCTATATCTATCATCAATGGAAAAGTTGTAATTGATGATGCACACTGCATTCATTGCCATGTCTGTGTTCAATCATGTCAACATAAACAGTTAAGAATAAGAGAAGTCAATCTGGAAAAAGCATTTCAACAACATGAGTATAATATTGCGTTAATACCAACATCAATACTTTCAGATTTTCAAAAATTCGATGAACTTAAAGATTTTGTTTATGCGATAAAAGAATTTCATTTTGATGAAGTTGTTCAATATAGTGATATTGAAGGACAACTTTATCAACAGGCATTACAGGATAGTTTAAACTCATCTCAGGTGATGCTGACATCATTTTGTCCAACCATTAACAGATTAATTAAACAGGAATATCCAACATTGATTGATCATCTATTGCCTTATGATTATCCAGTCGAAATTGCGGCTAAACGTTTAAGAGAAAAATATAAGGGAAAAGATATAGGAATCTTTTCACTCTGTGAATGTGTAGGTAAATTAACACTTGCGAAAGAACCGCTTGGGAAAATGGATTCACAGATTGATTATGCTTTGAGTATTTCTAGAATGTTTCCTCATTTTAATAAACGAAAAGGAAAAGGCAAGGAAGAGATGACTATAAACGCAGATGGTATCAAAAGTAATGTCAGTGATTTATTTGGGGATCATCGTTTATCTGTGATGAGTGTTGAAGGATTATCTCAGATTCGTATGGTTTTAGATTTGATTGAATTTGATCAGTTAAAACATATTCAGTTGATTGCCCTGTATCATTGTTATCAGGGGTGTATTGGTGGCTATTATTTATGGAATAACCCATTTGAAGGACGTTTTCGTATTGAAAGTATGGTATCTCAATGTGATGCACCTGCTGTTGCATTAAAACATAATGAATATTTTAAAAAGCGTCGTGTCAATGAACAAAAACAAACTTTTAAAGAACGTATGGCCTGGTTTCATAAAGTCAATGCCATTTTAGAAACTTTGCCACAATACGACTGTGGTAGCTGTGGCTTTGCCAATTGTCGTAGTTTGGCTATGCGCATTGCCAGTGGAGAAGTGGATGATTCATTGTGTCGTGTTAAAAAGAAGGTGAAATGATGAAAGTCAAAGAGATATTACAATTACCTTTACAATCTATTAATGATGTTTCTTTCAATCAGGATATTCAGGATGTTTATATTGGTGATTTATTGAGTGTTGTCATGGCAAGTGGTCAAGAAGGTATGTTGTGGTTAACTGTACAAAAGCATTTGAATGTGATTGCGATTGCTGAATTGCATGATTTTGCAGGAATTGTTTTTGTTCAAAATAACTATCCTGACAGGCAAACGATTCAAAAAGCAACGGATCTACAAATTCCATTATTTGTCAGTCAACAGGATGCTTTTCATCTTGCTAAAGAGCTGATAGCTTTAGGTTTATAGTATGTATTATGATTTACACATTCATTCTGCCTTGTCACCTTGCAGTGATGACACAATGACAATTCATAATATTTTCAATATGGCTTATATCAAAGGGTTAGATCTTATTGCGATTACTGATCATAATTCTTTAAAACAACAATATTATTTAGAAAAAGTGATTCAAAGTCCCATATTAGAAGGAAAGATCAATTTTATACATGGTGTAGAATTACAAAGCATTGAAAACATTCATATGTTAGCTTACTTTCAAAGAGGCACAGATTTAAAACCTATTCAACAGTGGATAGAGCAGCATCTTATCAAACAAGAAAACGATTGCCAATATTATGGCCATCAATATATATTTGATGTCAATGATGAGATTGAAGATGAAGAACAATATTTATTACTGAATTCTTTACGTTTAAATATTTATGAAATTGTAGAAGCTATTCATCGTTTTCAAGGGATTATTATTTTAGCGCATGTACTGGCTCAAAAATATGGTATTTATGAAATTTATCATGGCATACCAGAAGACTTAGACTATGATGGTATCGAAGTGACATGCTTAAAAGAATATCGTGATTTAAAAAAACTGTGTCCAAATGTCAAAGATGAATATGTTTTTATCAATAGTGATGCTCATCAATTGGAAGATATTCAAGAACCTATATATACCATTGATGAAGATAAATTAAAGAGATTATGGAGTCAAAGAATATGCAAGAAATCGCTATGACCATTTTAGATATTGTTCAAAATTCTATACGTGCTGGTGCTCATTTGATACACATATGGATTGTGAATAGTCAAAAAGAAAATAAAATTCATATTGAAGTTCGTGATGATGGTTGTGGTATGAATCATGACACATTACAAAAAGTGATTGATCCTTTTTATACAACACGAACAACACGTTCTATTGGTTTAGGAATTCCGATGTTTAAAGAAAGTGTGGAAATGACCGGTGGATATTTCTTTATTGATTCAAAAGAAAACAAAGGAACAACGATTATTGGTGAGTATGTTAAAAATCATATTGATACACCACCAATGGGAGATTTAGTGGAAACAGTTGTTTCCTTGCTTCAATATGATGAACATATAGATTATTGTTTTCGTTATCAGGAAGATGATAGGGAATTTGTTTTAGATACACAGGAAATTAAAGAATTGCTTGAGGATGTTCCTATTAATCAACCTGAGATTATACTTTGGTTAAAAGATTATATAAAGGAGGGTATGTGGAAATGAAGTCATTAGATGAATTAAAGAAGATTAGATATGAGGCTAAAGAGAAAATGGCTATGCGTGGCAGTGGTGATCAGGATTATCGTGTTGTCGTTGGTATGGCCACTTGTGGTATAGCGGCTGGAGCACGACCTGTTTTAAATACACTTGTTGAAGAAGTCGCAAAAGCCCATTTACCTGTAACGGTTATGCAGACTGGCTGTATTGGCATGTGTGCTTTAGAACCCATTGTAGAAGTCTTTGATAAAGATAATCATAAGACAACTTATGTATTGATTGATGCTAAAAAAGCAAAGGACATTGTTTTACGTCATTTGATACATGGAGAAGTGATTGAAGAATATACAGTCGGACAATATTCAAAATAGGAGGGTAGAAAATGCCATATAAGAGAACACAAGTTTTAGTTTGTGCTGGAACCGGTTGTACAATTGGAAATTCAGGCGAATTAATTGAAGAATTTGAAAAAGAAATCAAATCAATGGGACTTGGTCGAGAAATAGAAGTCTTAAGAACAGGATGTTTAGGTTTATGTGGAGCAGGACCTAATATTTCCATTTATCCAGATAATATTATTTATAAAGGTGTCAAAAAAGAAGACGTCAAAGAAATCGTTATGGAACATCTTTATAAAGGAAGACCTGTTCAGCGCCTTATGTTGAATGAGGCTGATCAGGAAACAAAAGAAATTTATGATATTAATCATACACGTTTTTATGCCAAACAAAAGCGTGTTGCTTTGCATAACTGTGGTGTCATTGATCCTGAAAATATTGAAGAATATATTGGACAGGATGGTTACTTTGCATTAGGACAGGTTTTATCACAAATGACATCTCAGGAAGTTGTCGATGTGATTAAAAAGAGTGGCCTAAGAGGACGTGGTGGAGGAGGTTTTCCAACGGGCTTAAAATGGCAGTTTGCGCTTGATGAACCTGGTGAAGAAAAATATGTCATTTGTAATGCCGATGAAGGAGATCCTGGTGCTTTTATGGATCGTTCTATTTTGGAAGGAAATCCTCACAGTGTGATTGAAGCCATGATTATTGCAGGCTATGCGATAGGAGCGCATTATGGATATATTTATATTCGTGCAGAATATCCTATTGCAGTAGAACGTTTAAAAACAGCGATTGCTCAAGCTAAAGAATTAGGATTATTAGGAAATAATATTTTTGATTCTGGTTTTGATTTTGATTTGGAAATTCGTTTAGGAGCAGGGGCATTTGTCTGTGGAGAAGAAACAGCTTTGATTCAATCTATTCAGGGTGAAAGAGGAATGCCTATTTCTAAACCACCATTTCCAGCTCATAAAGGGGTTTGGGGAAAACCAACGATTATCAATAATGTTGAAACCTTTGCCAATATTGCGCAAATCATTTTAAATGGTGCTGACTGGTTCCGCTCTATAGGAACAGAATCATCACCAGGTACAAAAGTTTTTGCCTTGGGTGGAAAAATTACCAATACAGGATTGGTTGAAGTTCCAATGGGAACAACGCTTCGTGAAGTGATTTATGAAATTGGTGGAGGATGTCCAAATCATAAGCGTTTTAAAGCCGTTCAGACAGGTGGACCATCTGGAGGTTGTTTGACTGAGGACCAATTAGATACACCTATTGGTTTTGATGAACTTGTTAAATTAGGATCTATGATGGGTTCTGGTGGAATGATTGTTTTAGATGAAGATAACTGTATGGTGGATGTAGCTCGATTCTATATGGACTTTATCGTTGATGAGTCATGTGGCAAATGTACACCATGTCGTGTGGGAACAAAGCGTATGTTAGAATTGCTTGAACAGATCTGTGATGGTCAGGGAACAATGGAAACATTGGATGAGCTTGAAACATTAGCGATGACTATTAAAGATACAGCTCTTTGTGGACTTGGACAATCAGCTCCTAATCCAGTTCTTTCAACCATTACACAATTTAGAGATGAATATATCGCTCATATTGTGGATAAACGCTGTCCTGCTGGAGTATGTAAGAAATTGCTTCGTTATGAAATTGATAAAGATGAATGTCGTAAATGTGGTCTTTGTGCAAGACAATGTCCTGTGGGGGCTATCAGTGGAAAGATTGGAAAAGAAGCCTTTGAAATTGATCCAGAAAAATGTATTCGCTGTGGTCTATGTATGAAAGCATGTCACTTTAAAGTCATAGAAAGAAAGTAGGTGTAGATATGTCAAAAATAAAAATAACAATTAATAATAGAGAAGTTGAAGCTTATGAAGGACAGACAGTTCTTGAAGCTGCCAAAAATAATGGCATTCATATTCCTACTTTGTGCTATTTAAAAGATGTCACTGGAACAGGAGCCTGTCGTGTCTGTCAAGTAGAGGTAGAGGGTGCCAAGACATTATGTGCAGCTTGTGTTTATCCTGTGCGTGATGGTATGGTCATTAAAACCAATTCGCAACGTGCCTTGGATGCCAGACGTAGAGTTGTAGAACTGATTGTATCTAATCATTCTAAAGACTGCTTATCATGTATTCGTAATACCAATTGCGAATTACAGCGTTTGTGTCAGGAACTTGGTGTCAGAGAAGATGCATTTGCTGGTGAAAAGAGTGAACCAACGTTTGATACCGTATCACCAGGTATTGTGAGAAATACATCTAAATGTGTTTTGTGTGGACGTTGTGTTGAAACATGCATGAAAGTTCAGGGATTAGGTGTTTTAGGTTATATGAATCGTGGTTTTAAAACTAAAGTTGCGCCTATTTATGATAAAAGCTTTGATGATGTCAATTGTATGCAATGTGGACAATGTATTAATGTCTGCCCTGTTGGTGCTTTGCATGAAAAAGAAGAAATTCATTATGTTATTGAAGCCTTAAATGATCCACAAAAGCATGTTGTTGTACAAACCGCACCAGCAGTGCGTGGCGCTTTGGGTGAAGAATTTGGAATGCCAATTGGCACAAAAGTGACTGGAAAAATGGTACATGCCTTAAAATTAGTTGGATTTGATAAAGTTTATGATACAAATTTTGGTGCAGATTTAACAATCATGGAAGAAGGATATGAATTTTTAAATCGACTACAAAATCAGGGCACTTTACCAATGATTACATCTTGTAGTCCAGGATGGGTCAACTATGTTGAACATGAGTATCCAGATTTACTTGATCATCTTTCTACTTGTAAATCACCACACATGATGCTCGGGGCAATGGTAAAATCTGTTTATGCTGAGGCAAAGGGAATTGCTCCTCGTGATATTTATGTTGTTTCTATTATGCCTTGTGTTGCTAAAAAGGGTGAAAAACAGCGAGCTGAGAATAAAACATCTCCATATCAGGATGTCGATGCTGTTTTAACAACAAGAGAACTTGCAAAACTTATTAAGATGTTTGGTATTAATTTTAGAGATTTAAAAGATGATGATTTTGATCAGGATCTTTTTGGTGAATATAGTGGTGCAGGTGTTATTTTTGGTGCCAGTGGTGGTGTTATGGAAGCTGCTTTAAGAACAGTAGCTGATATCTTAGCTCATGAAGACCTTTCCATGATTGATTATCATGCTGTTAGAGGGGTAGAAGGAGTGAAAGAATCAACGATTAAAATTGGTGAACAGACGCTAAAAGTTGCTGTTGCGCAAAGTATGGCACTTGCTAAACCACTATTAGATGATATTAGAAATGGCGTTTCTCCATATCACTTTATTGAAATTATGGGATGTCCAGGTGGCTGCATTAATGGTGGTGGACAACCATATGTCAATGCAACGATTAGAAATAGTGGATTTAATTTTAAACAGGCCAGAGCCAAAGCTTTATATGATGAAGATATTTCATTACCTGTACGTAAATCACATAAGAATTCACAAATACAGAATTTATATAAAAACTATTTGGGTGAACCAAATAGCGAAAAGGCTCATCACTTGCTTCATACTCACTATACTAAAAAAGCAAGATTTAAATAATTGATGGAGGCTTTTATGAAGAAGTTAATGAATATATGTTTATGTATGATGACAAGTTTATTGATGGTGGGATGTCATCAGGAAAGGAGTACTGTTCATATTTTATGTCCAACTGGAGCGCCTTCACTTGCGCTGGTAGGTGAATATGAAAACATTACAAAAGATGGGAACATTCAGTTGGTTGATGGAACTGATCAGCTTATTGCCGAATTGACAAAAGCTGATAGTGAATATGACATCATTATAGCGCCTATTAATTTAGGGACACAGTTGATTGCTAAAGGACAAACAGATTATCGTTTACAGAGTGTATTGACATGGGGCAATCTTTATTATGTAGGAACATCACAAGATGCCCTGCAAAAAACAGGAGAGTTAGCTTTGTTTGGAGAAGGAGCAGTGCCTCAAAAGATTGTAGAAACAGTTGCTATTCAAACACAGCTTGAACCACATTATTATTCATCAGCAACACTTGTTCAACAAAAATTATTATCAGGACAGGTGGAAGTAGGAATGCTGGCTGAACCTCTTGCCAGTGCGACTATTGCGAAAGCAAAACAATCAGGAATGAATTTATCTGTTCTTGTTGATTTACAAAAAGAGTATGGAACACAAGGATATCCTCAAGCAGCCATGTTTGTCAAAGAAGGATATCAAAATGATGAATTATTCAAGGCTATTCAAGATTTTACAGAAAACAATTATCCTGATTTAAAAGAAAAACTAGAAAGTATTGGTATTGATCAGTTAGGTTTGCCTAGTGTTGATATAACAGTGGCCTCTATTGAACGTCAAAATGTCCATTATGTTGAAGCACATCAATGTGAAGATGAAATCAAACAGTTCCTTGAACTCTTCAACATCACTTATAGCTCTGATATGTTAGTATCATGAAAAGAAAATTAACGACAGTTTTTATTCTCCTTATTTTATGGCAGATGGCTTCCTGGATGATTCAAAAGGAAGTCATCTTGCCATTTCCTGGTGATGTTTTGATGCGTATGGGCAGTTATTTGTTTGACAAGCCATTTTATATCGCTATCTTCTATACATTGATTCGTATTCTCATCAGTTTTGTTGTGGCTATGGGGATAGGAATCACTTTAGGCATATTCAGTGGTCTTTATTCATCCTTTCGTCATTATTTACAACCAATAATGACTTTACTTCAGACTATTCCACAAATTGGCTATATGCTTATATTACTGGTATGGGTTGATAGTGATTTATCTTTATTACTGATTATCTTTTTTATGTTAATGCCGATCTTTTATTTCAATACTATGCATGGAATGATGCATATTGATAGTGATTTACAGGATATCATCACCTTGTATCATCATCCTTTGTACTATAATCTTCGTTATGCCTATTTACCATTAATTAAAGGTTATATTTTATCAGCTGTTGGGACATGTTTACCATTAAGTTTTAAAGTCGGTGTCATGGCAGAAGTTTTTGTTTCAGCTCAACATGGGATAGGCAAGCAATTATATCTGGCTAGGGTTCAAATTGATATGATTGGTATTTTTGCATGGATTTTATGGATGGTCATCATTGTTTGGATGCTGACAAAATTTTCAACATTTATTATGGGGTGGATTCAAAATAAAAATAAAAAATAGCGAATGTTTATGAAAATAATGTCCATACTCTTGATGAGGTGAAAATATGGATTTTAAAAATAGTCAGACAAAAGATAATTTAATGCGTGCTTTTGCAGGTGAATCACAAGCGAGAAATCGTTATACATTTGCGGGAGGATTGGCAGCCAAAAAAGGTCATCATATGTTGGCAGATGTCTTCTATTTTACAGCCAATCAGGAAAAGGAACATGCTGAAATCTTCTACAATCATTTAAAAGAGTTAACAGGTGAAACGATTGTGATTGATGGAGGATATCCTGTTGATACTTATGATGATGTCTTATCATTATTAAAGAGTGCCAGACATAATGAATATGAAGAATATGAAGATGTTTATCAGAATTTTGGAGCCATTGCAAAAGAAGAAGGTTTTCATAAGATTGCACAGGATTTTTTCAATATTGCTGAAATTGAAAAAACACATGGTGATCGTTTTGAAAAAATGGCGACGTTGTTGGAAAATGGACAACTTTATGCATCCAAACAGCCTTGTTATTGGATGTGTCTGAATTGCGGATTTATTTTTGAAGGAACACGTGCTCCTCAATTATGTCCAGTTTGTTCACATGATCAAGGTTATTTTGTCAGATTAAAAGATGCTCCATTCACTTGTGACGTAGAGCAATAATGAAGAGGAAGAATATCTTGTTGATATTCTTTTTTTAGTAGAATGATGTTAGAGCTATACTCTTATTTTTATTTAGTATATAATAAGATTAATACTGTTTAAAAAGGAAGGGGGAACTATATGAAACTTATATTACATTATCTCAAAAGATATAAAAAGTTATTGATTTTAAATATTATATCTGTCTTTGGCTTTGCTTTGGTTGAATTAGGTTTACCAACAATCATTGCCAATATGATTGACAATGGGGTTACCAATCAAAATGTGGAATATCTTTATTCTATGTGGTTTCTAGCGATTGTGATTTCAATCATTGGGGTAACAGGAACTATTGTTTTAGGATATTGTTGTGCGAAAATTTCAACATCTATTACAAGAGATATGAGAAATGATATTTTTAGTCATATTCAAACATTTTCACCACATGAATTTAATCATTTTGGGATTTCATCATTAATTACACGTACAAATAATGATGCTTTTCAAATTCAGCTGTTTGTCAATGTCATCTTGAGAACAGCTTTATTAACACCAGTTATGGTTATCATTAGTGTTTTTATGACAATGCGTACATCATTAGAACTCTCTTTGATTATTGCCGCAACATTACCAGTGATTGTTGTAGGGGTTATCGTTGTAGCTAAAATATCAGAACCAATGTCACAAAAACAGCAGTTATCATTGGATCGTTTAAATCGTATTACAAGAGAGAATTTATCAGGCTTAAAAGTCATTAGAGCTTTTAATAATGATGCTTATGAACAAGCTCGTTTTAATCAGACAAATGATGAATTTACAAGTTATACAAGAAAGATTTTTAAACTGATGCTTTTAACTCAGCCCATCTTTTATTTTTTAATGAATTTAGTTACACTTGTTATTTTTTATGTAGCCAGTCATATGATTGATGCTGGAACATTACAGGTTGGAAAACTCATTGCTTTTCAGGAATATCTTTTCCATGCCATGTTTTCAATGATGTTATTTTGTAATGTGTTTGTGATGTATCCACGTGCCGCTGTTTCAGCGAAACGTATTATGAGTGTTTTATCAACGCAAAGTGATATTAAAGATCATGTTTTACAAACACCACAATCTTCAACGTCTCAACATCATTTATCTTTTCGAAATGTGACTTTTGCTTATCCTGATGGTGAGGAAGCTGTTTTAAAAAACATCTCTTTTGAAGCCCATGAAGGAGAAACGATTGCTTTTATTGGAAGTACAGGATCTGGTAAAAGTACACTGATTAATCTGATTCCACGCTTCTATGATATCAGTAGTGGAGAGATACTTATTGATGGTATCGATATACAGGATTATCGTATTGATGATTTGAGAAATAAAATTGGTTTTATTCCTCAAAAAGCTATGTTGTTTACAGGAACAATAGCTGAAAACTTACGTTATGGAAAGGCTGATGCAACTTTAGAAGAGTTAGAACATGCTGCTAAAGTTTCACAAAGCTATGATTTTATTATGGAAAAACCAAATGGTTTTGATGAAATGATTACAGAAAGTGCAACGAATGTTTCAGGAGGACAAAGACAACGTTTAAGTATTGCGAGAGCTTTAATCAGAAAACCTGAGATTTATATTTTTGATGATTCTTTTTCGGCTCTGGATTATAAGACGGATGTCATTTTACGTCATGCTTTAAAAGAAGAAACGCAACATTCTATTGTTTTCATTGTTGCTCAAAGGATTTCAACGATTAAAGATGCTGATCAGATTATTGTATTGGATGAGGGGCAAATTGTGGGGCATGGAAAACATAAGGAACTTTTACAGACATGTCCTATTTATCATGAAATTGCTTCATCACAATTAAGTGAGGAGGAATTGAACTATGAGTAAAAAATGGCAGACATTTAAAAAATCAGTCCAACAGATTTCTCCGTTTTTATCACCCTATAAGTGGGGATTTATTATCGCTATATTCATGATTGTTGTGACATGTTTTGCATTATCTGTTGCACCTATGATTGAAGGAATGATGACTTCGTTATTGATGGAAGATGCGATGGCTATGATGAATAATGTGCCAGGAGCACATGTTGAATTTGATCGTGTGATCCATATTATGGTGATGTTGTTTGGCATTTATTTATTAAAGACAATATCTCAGTCTATCACAATTACAGCCTTGACAAATTCTATTCAAAGAACTATGCATGATTTGCGAAATGCCCTGCAAGAAAAGATTAGAAAATTACCTGTTAGTTATTTTGACAAACATAAATATGGTGATGTTTTAAGTCGTATTACAAATGATGTAGATACACTTTCGAATGCCTTACAACAGACACTCACGGAAATCATAAGAGGTGTATTGATGCTGATTTTAGCTATTGTCATGATGGTGCGTATACATATTGTCATGACTTGCATTGTCTTATTGATTATTCCTGTGGCATTGGTCATTACCAAGATTATTGTTAAACGTTCACAAAAGAAATTCCAGGCACAGCAGGATGCTTTAGGAAATTTAAATGGTGCTATTACCGAAATGTATGGTGGTTATCGAGAAATTCTTTTGTTTAATAAACAACAAGATGCTATTGAAAAATTTAAAGATATCAATCAGACACTTTATCGTAATGCATTTCAGGCCCAATTTATGTCATCAATTATTTCGCCATGTATTTCTCTTGTGACATATATGGTTATTGGAACAATTGGTTTTGTTGGGAGCTTATTTGTTTTAAATGGCAGTATACTTGTAGGAGAATTGCAGGCTTTTGTCCGCTATATATGGCAGGTCAATGATCCTATATCTCAAGTCAGCAATTTATCTTCACAAATTCAATCGGCTTTTGCGGCTTTACATAGAATATCTGAAATTTTAAACGAAACTGAAGAAAAACCAATTGAAAATCCACAAACCTTAACTTATGTAAAAGGGCATGTTCAATTTGATCATCTTTGTTTTGGATATCATGACAAAGAAGTTTTACACGATTTGAATATTGATATTCAAAGTGGACAGATGGTAGCTATTGTTGGACCAACGGGTTCAGGAAAAACGACATTGATTAGTTTGTTGTTACGTTTTTATGATGTAACTTCTGGTAGCATTCGCATTGATGGTGTTGATATTCGACAGATTCCAAGAGAACAGTTACGTTCTATGTTTGGGATGGTTTTGCAGGATACATGGCTATTTCATGGGACTATTTATGAAAATATACATTATGGACGTTTAGATGCCAGAAAAGATGAAGTGATTGAGGCAGCTAGACAGGCTAATGTGGATCATTTTATCAGAACATTGCCAGATGGCTATGATATGATTGTGAATGAAGAAGCCAATAATATTTCTCAAGGAGAAAAGCAATTACTGACGATTGCCAGAGCGATGTTAAAAGATCCACAAATTATGATTTTAGATGAAGCAACATCATCGGTTGATACACGACTGGAAAAGAGATTACAGGATGCTATGCAAAATGTGATGAAAGGTCGTACAAGCTTTGTGATTGCGCATCGTTTATCCACAATTAAAAATGCTGATTTGATTTTAGTCATTAAAGATGGTTACCTTGTGGAACAGGGAAAACATGAGGAATTATTGGCTCAAAATGGGTTTTATAGTCAATTATATAATGCACAATTTGTAGAAGAGTAAGGTAGTTGTATTCAACTGCCTTTTTTGTGAAGAAAAATAATTTTTCATGAACTTCTTTTACAAATGATAGGAAGTTGTGTATAATGTTTTCAACAAGGAGATAGATTTATGGATATTCATGTCATTAAACAACAATCTAATCAGTTATATCAAAAATATAAAAAACAGATTATTCCTGAATTTTTCTATGTTGGATATGTTGGAATTTTAGCACAATATTTAAGAAGTGGTATTTTCTCTTTTTTTGTATCACTGTTTTTATGTCCAATAAGTCATGGTTATGTGAAATGTGCAATGAAACTGGTTGATGAAGAAAAGCCAGTTCTTGATTATCATGATTCATTGAATGGTATTTTCTGTTTTCCCAAAGTAGCTCCTGCATATTTAATGCGTAAAGCTATTATTGTTTTGTGTACGCTTATATGCTTTTTACCATCTTTTTTGACAATTCATGAATTGATATCAGAATTTCCTATTGAATGGTTTTCGTCATTGGGGAATACATTAATACAAACAGAATATTTTGTACCTCAATTTGAATATATAGCATTGATTTTACAAAATATATTTCTAGTTGGTAATATTCTGATCTGTATTGCCGTTTATCTTTTTTTAACAGCATTATTTATGCCTGTTCCTTATATGATGGAATTAGAAGAACTTTCATGGAGTGAATGTATGAGCTATTCAATTCAATTGATGAAAACAAGAATTTTTCAATTTGCTCATCTGTATATATTATATATTTTACGTCATGCCTGTTATTGGGTTATAACTGGTTGTATTGTTTTATGGATTGGACATTTAAATGATATTTTGATGTTGTTTTGTATTGTGACATCTTTATTTTTATATATTGAAGTTTTTAAAGGAAGATTTGAAATCGCAAAATACTTATTTTATAAGGAAATGAGGAGTGAGTATCATGAGAGAGATTAAAAATATAAAAAAAGTCATTATTAAGATTGGTTCATCATCATTGTGTCATGCCAATGGTTATATAGATCAACAAAAGATTTTGTATTTAGTGATGCAAATAGCGCAATTAATTGAACAGGGAATGACAGTTGTGGTCGTTTCTTCAGGTGCTATCAGTGCTGGAATGGGGGCTATGAAATTAGAGAAAAAACCTGAAACGTTACCACAAAAACAGGCTTTAGCGGCTATTGGACAGGCACAGTTGATGCAGATTTATGAAGAAATATTTCAACTGTTTCACTTAAAATGTGCACAGGTTTTAGTGAACCATGATGATTTTGATCATCGTCAACGTCTTTTAAATCTTTCACATACAATGAATGCTTTAATTGATTATGGGGTTATACCGATTGTGAATGAAAATGATGCTTTGGCAGTAGATGAAATTAAAGTAGGAGATAATGATACTTTATCTGCATTGTTAGTACCTGTGATAGATGCAGATTTATTGATTTTGGTTAGTGATATAGATGGTTTATATACGGATAATCCTCATCATAATCCACAGGCTCAGCTTTTAAAATATGTTGAACAGATTGATGAAGAGATTGAAAACATGGCTTCAGGTTCAACTTCAAAATTAGGGACAGGTGGTATGGCTACAAAAATTAAAGCAGCGAAAATTGTGAATGATTATGGTAAGCATATGGTGATTGTAAATGGTCAAAAGAAAGAGAGTTTGTTGCATATTTTTGATGAGTATGAAGAAGGTACATGGTTTAATGGGAAAACGGGTAAACATCTTAATGCGAAAGCTCATTGGTTAACTTATCGAACACAATCTAAAGGTGAAATTATTGTTGATGATGGAGCGTGTCAAGCTTTAAGACATCATAAAAGTTTATTGCCTTCAGGCATTAGTGATGTTCATGGACAGTTTTTAGCGGGACAGGTTGTGGATGTTATGAATCAGCAAGGACAAAGAATTGCAAAAGGGATTGTACAGTATACAAGTTTTGAAATCGCATTAATCAAAGGACATCATAGTCAGGATATTAAAAATATATTGGAAAGTTATGATTATGATGAAGTGATTCATGCTGATAATATGGTTATATTAGGAGGTGAATCTCATGAATGAACAACTTTTCAAACAATTGACACAGGCAAAACAGGCCAGTCGTCACATGATGACAATGAATACACAATCTAAAAATCAGGCTTTAATAAAGATTGCTCAGGCTTTAAAAGACCATGTTTTAGAGATTATCAATGAAAATCAAAAAGATATAGAACATGCAAAGGCATCAGGAATGTCAGATGCGATGGTTGATCGTTTGTTGCTGAATGAAGATAGAATTGTTGCAATGGCAGATGATGTTTTGAAATTAGTGAGTTTAGATGATCCAGTTGGTGATATAATCAGAGAGATCAAAAGACCTAATGGATTGCTTATTAAACAAGTGCGTGTTCCTATTGGGATTTTTGGAATCATTTATGAATCTCGACCAAATGTAACAGTTGATATTGCCTGTCTATGTATCAAATCAGGAAATGTCTGTGTATTAAAAGGTGGTAAAGAGGCTATGCATTCTAATCGCATTTTAACAAAGCTTATGCGAGAAGCCATCAAAGAAACATTACCTGTTGATTGTGTGCAATTGATTGACTATGGTGGAAGAGAAATGGTTGATGAATTGATTCATGCTTATGGTTATGTGGATGTTGTCGTGCCACGAGGAGGAGCTGGCTTAATTCAACATGTTGTGCAAAATGCAACTGTTCCTGTTATTGAAACAGGTGCTGGAAATTGCCATTTGTATATTGATAAAGAAGCAGATCTGAAAAAGGCCATAGATATCACCGTCAATGCAAAGATTCAAAGACCATCTGTCTGCAATGCCATTGAAACCATTCTCGTGCATCAGGATATAGCGGATACGTATTTACCATTATTGTATGAGGCTTTTCATGAACGTGTTGACATACGTGGAGATAGCAAAGTTCAAAAGATCATTCCATGTCAGTTAGCTACATTAACAGACTATGAGACAGAATATGACGATTATATTGTGGCTGTTAAAATTGTGGATAGTTTACAAGAGGCTATTGAACACATTTATCAGTATTCTACTAAACATTCTGAAGCTATTATTACTGAAAATCAGGATACTGCCCATATGTTTTTAAATAGTATAGATTCAGCATGTGTTTATCATAATGCTTCGACACGTTTTAGTGATGGAGGACAATTTGGTTTTGGTGCGGAACTTGGTATCAGCACGCAAAAACTACATGCCAGAGGACCATTAGGTTTGTTAGAAATGACATCATATCAATATAAAATCTATGGTCAGGGACAAGTGAGAGAATAAAGAGTGAATCATGATGATTCGCTTTTTTATTGACAATACTTAGTATACTAAGTATAATGATGAGTACGCTAAGTAATAGGAGGGATTTGATGGAATATGATTGTTTTAGTGAAATGATGGAGGAGATGAGAGAGATTCATAAAATGATTCAAAAGTTAACCTCTCAAAAATGTCATCATTTAACAATGGAACAGGCAAAATTGATTTTTTTGATTGCTCATCAGCAGATGAATCAAAGAGAGATTGCACAGAAACTTCGTATTACTGAAGCTACGCTTTCAGTAAGGATCAAAAGATTGGTGGATATGGGGCTTATTGAAAGAAAGCTGAATGAAGATGATAAAAGACATTATTATATTGTTTTATCTTCTCAAGGAGAAGCAGTCATTGACGAGATGAAGAAAGATTTTCATCATGTTCATCAGATTGTCTGTAAAGGGCTGACAGATGAAGATTATATGGCTGTTTTGAATGTTGTCAAAAAAATAAAAAGGAATTTAAAGGAGGAAATCAAGTGATTAAGTTACGAAAATTTGCATATAAGTTTTGGTTACCAATCATTTTGTGTATTGGATTTGTTTTTATTCAATCTCAATCAGAATTGGCCTTACCAGATTATATGAGTGATATTGTAACAAATGGGATACAAGCTGGTGGATTTGATACATCAATAGGTGATGTTTATAGTCAGGATACTTTTGAACATCTCTTGATTTTTGCTGATGACAAGCAAAAAGAAACGATTGAATCAAGCTATACTTTGACTTCTTACGACGATTTATCACAAGATATAAAAGATAAATTTCCAAAAATAAAGGATGCCTATGTACTTCATGATCTTTCTCAAAAAGAAACAGAAGAATTAGAAAGTGCATTAATGAAACCTATGTTAATGGTTTCTGCCATTGATTCAATGGATCCCAATTCAAAGGAATATCAGCAACAGTTTCAAAATATTCCTGAGGGGATGGATATTTATCAGGTTTTTGAAATGATGGATGAACAGACACGTCATCAGATGACAGAGAAAATTGATGCCCAAATTGAGACAATGGGTGAATCAACAATGCTTGTCGCTGCAGGTAATGGTGTCAAAAATGAATATATGGCTTTAGGAGCAGATGTTGACCAGATACAGACACAATATATTTTTGTGGCTGGGTTAAAGATGTTAGGCATTGCATTATTAGGCTCTTTAGCAGCTATGGCTTCAGCCTTTTTATCTTCAAGAGTAGGGGCTGGGTTTGCGAGAGATTTAAGACGAGCAGTTTTTAAGAAAGTTGAAAGTTTTTCAAATAGCGAGTTTAATAAATTTTCAACAGCTTCATTAATTACACGTACAACTAATGATATTACGCAAGTTCAGATGTTAATGATTATGTTATTGAGAATTGTATTGTTTGCACCTATGATGGGAATTGGTGCATTAATCAAAGCCTTTACGCATTCATCATCAATGACATGGATTATTTTAATGATTCTCATTGTCATTACACTTGTCATTATGGTTTTGATGAAAGTTGTTTTACCTAAATTTAAGGTCATTCAGTCTTTGATTGATAGATTGAATTTAACAATGCGTGAAAATTTAACGGGAGTTTTGGTTATTAGAGCTTTTGGAAATGAAAAGCACAGTGAAGAACGTTTTGATAAAGCCAATGATGATTTAACAACTGTTAACTTATTTGTTAACCGCGCTATGGCAACATTAATGCCAATCATGATGTTTATCATGAATTTTGCGACTGTTTTGGTTGTTTGGGTTGGTTCTCAACAATTAGATTTAGGAAATATTGCGATTGGAGAAATGATGGCCTTTATTCAATATACAATGCAAATTATTATGTCATTCTTATTTATTGCGATGATTTTCATTATGATTCCTCGTGCCAGTGTGGCTGCTGATCGTGTTTATGAAGTCTTATCAACAGAATTAACAATTCAAGATCCAAAACAACCTGTTGAATTTGATTCACAACAAAAAGGTGTTGTTGAATTTAAAGATGTTTCATTCCAATACCCTGGAGCTCATGAAGCTGTTTTGAGTCATATTAGCTTTACAGCTAAACCTGGACAGACAACGGCTTTTATTGGTTCAACAGGTTCAGGAAAGAGTACATTAATCAATTTGATTCCTCGTTTTTATGATGTCACTGCAGGTGAGGTTATTGTTGATGGTGTCAATGTCAAAGATGTGAATCAACATGATTTAAGAGAACGTATTGGTGTTGTTCCTCAAAAAGGAGTCTTATTTTCAGGAACGATTCGTTCCAATTTAAAATATGGCGCTCATAATGCTACTGATGAAGAATTAAATGAAGTCATTCGTGTGGCTCAGGCAAAAGAATTTGTTGATGCAAAACCACATGGTTTAGATGAAGCTATTTCACAAGGTGGAACAAATGTGTCTGGTGGGCAAAAACAACGTTTAGCTATCGCCAGAGCTTTAGCAAAAAATCCAGAAATTCTTATTTTTGATGATAGTTTTTCAGCATTGGATTTTAAAACAGATGCTATTTTAAGAAAAGAGTTAAGTCAATTGATGGAAAAAAATCAAAATACTGTTTTGATCGTTGGACAAAGAATCGCTTCTATCATGGATGCAGATCAGATTATTGTTTTAGATGATGGAAAAATTGTTGGAAAAGGAACTCATGATGAATTGATGAAAAATTGTCAGGTTTATCAGGAAATTGCTTATTCACAACTTTCAAAGGAGGAATTAGCCAATGCCTAGAGGACATATGGGTGGTAGACAGATGTCTAATGAAAAAGCTAAGGACTTTAAGGGAACAATTAAAAAATTGTTTGCTCATTTACGACCTTATTATGTGAAATTTATATTTATTTTTATATTTGCTGCGGGTTCAACTGTTTTTTCAATCTTTGGACCAAAAGTTTTAGCTCAAGCCACAGATAAATTGAGCGAAGGAATTATGGCGAAAGTCACACATACTGGTGGTATTGATTTTGATGCTATTTTCCAGATTCTCTTTTTCCTGGTTTGTATTTATTTATTAAGTGCACTTCTTAATTATATACAAGGATTTTTAACTTCTGGTATTTCGCAAAAAGTTGCTTATGATTTTAGAAAAGAAATTTCTGAAAAAATGGATCGTTTGCCACTCAGTTATTTTGATACACATTCGAGTGGTGATACATTATCACGTGTGACAAATGATGTCGATTTGATTGCTCAATCATTGAATCAGAGTTTAACACAAATCGTGACATCTTCAGTAACTGTTATTGGAATTTTTATCATGATGCTGACAATCAGTATTCCAATGACATTATTAGCATTATGTGTGTTACCTGTTTCTATGTTTTTAATGTCAAAAATCATGAAAAGAACACAAAAATACTTTATTTCTCAACAGACAAGTTTAGGGAATGTCAATGGTCATATTGAAGAAATGTATGGTGCTCATCAGGTTGTCAAAGCCTTTAATGGTGAAGAGGATTCTGTTGCCAGATTTGAAGAATATAATGATGATTTATATAATTCAGCTTGGAAGTCACAATTCTTTTCAGGTTTATTACAGCCACTGACAACATTTGTTGGAAATATTGGATATGTTGGTGTCTGCTTATTAGGTGGATTTTTAGCGACAGGAAATATGATCTCTATTGGAGATATTCAGGCTTTTATTCAGTATGTGCGTCAATTTAATCAGCCTATTACACAATTGGCTCAAATCATGAATCAATTACAATCTACAGCCGCTGCTGCTGAACGTGTTTTTGAATTTTTAGATGAAACAGAAATGGAAGAAGAACACGCTTTAGTCACAAGCGAACAAGTTAACCATATGCAGGGAAGTGTCACTTTCAATCATGTTCAATTTGGTTATACGCCAGAAAAAACAATCATCCATGATTTCTCTATGCATGTTCATACTGGACAAAGTGTGGCTATTGTGGGGCCAACGGGTGCAGGAAAAACAACCATTGTGAAATTGTTGATGCGTTTCTATGAATTGAATGGTGGACATATTTTAGTTGATGGTGAAGATATTACTCATTTTGCTAGAAGTGATTTAAGAAGTCTATTTGGAATGGTCTTGCAGGATACATGGCTATTTGGTGGAACAATCCGTGAAAATTTAAAATATGGAAAATTGGATGCTACAGATGAAGAAATGTATGAAGCTTGTCGTTTGGCGTATGCTGATCATTTTATTAATACATTGGAAGATGGATATGATACCATCATTAATGAAGAATCTAGTAATATATCTCAAGGTCAAAAACAGTTATTAACGATTGCGAGAGCTTTCCTTGCTAATCCTAAGATATTAATATTAGATGAAGCAACATCATCTGTTGATACCAGAACTGAAGTTTTAATTCAGCGTGGTATGAATAAATTAATGGAAGGAAGAACATGTTTTATTATTGCGCATAGACTTTCTACAATCAAAGATGCCAATACTATTATTGTGATGAAAGATGGAGATATTGTTGAATTAGGAAATCATGAGTCATTATTGGAAAAAGGTGGCTTCTATGCTGATCTTTATCAGTCACAATTTGAATCTAGTCATGAATAACTTACTCGTTTTGAGTAAGTTTTTTATATTAATTTTTAAATTATCTGTGAAGGATGAAGGAATGTTGTATTGGAATCTGAATATAGAAGAACGGTGGGAATGGGTATAAAGATAAAATCTTTATGTTTAAGATTGGAAAATATTTTAGCGAGAAATAGGATATATGTAAGACAAATAGATTGAAATAAAGAAATTGTAATTTATATCTAGAAAGCTTTTTTTGTGTTTAAATCTAACTTCAATTAAATGTTGGTAATTGATTTTAACTCCATAAAAACGGTGTTAAAGCCCTTTAAAATAAAACATGATATTTTCATCAGTGCTATACTTATATCGAGGTGAAGATATTATGACTGATAAAATGTTTAATGATATTATTGATTCCATTATCAATAATGCAACTGATGATGAAATTGAGATCATTAGAGAAAAGCTCAATAACCATATCATCAATCATATCTATGATGATGAAGTGCATAAGGAACTGTCTGATGAATTTGACAGTTCCTCTTGCTCTCACTGTTGACATGATCATATCATTAAATATGGCAAGGATAAAAATGGAAATCAAAGATATTTATGCAAACATTGCCATAAGACTTTCTCGCCCATGACAGGAACTTTGTTTTCATATTCAAAGAAAGAAGCCTATCAATGTTATCTGTATATGGAATCACTCTTTCGTGGTGATACCATTGTACAGTCTGCTCATATTGCAGGTATATGCGAACATACATCTCTTGTGTGGAGACATAAGATACTGAGTGTATGTGCTTCTCTCACGGCTGAAGATCGCATACTAGATGGAGTTGTTTACCTTGATGAAAAACTTTCAGATGTTAAACATCCTGGAATAACAGTTGAAGATAAAGAATCAAAGAAGAAAAGAGGAATCAGCGATCAGAAGAGAAACATTGTCTGTGCCATAGATGAACACAACAATAAAGTGATACAGGTATCAGAAAGAGGAAGAATACATACCAAGAATCTCTATGAAATATATAAAGACAAAATCCCTTCACAATGTACAGTTGTCAGTGACAGCCTATGTTCATATCATGGACTGATGAAAAAGTTAGGAGTCAAATGGATTAAGATTCCATTCGTCTATTGAATTGTTTTTGCATGGATATAGAGGGATATCAGACAAGTATTTAAAGAACTACATTGGACTATATAAGATGAAAGATCAAAATAAGAATTATTATGACAAAACGACTTTCAAGGGAATATACAAGAAGATTACGAACTCTATATGTGAGTTAAAATACAAAGATTTTATATATGAATTCTCATTTAAGACCATATAATTGATGTATTTCAAATATATTTACCAACATTTATCTAGGGTTAGATTTTTTGGAT